>JAYVRT010000466.1:0-5761 GCA_043776025.1 Archangiaceae bacterium
GGTGCCGTCGGCGTCGCGGACGCGCAGGCCGTGCTGCGTCACCGCCGCGGCGATCGTCGGGTTGGTGGTGAAGCCGACGACCTCGACGAGCGGCCCAAAGCCCTCCGCGAGCGAAGAGGACACGATTCCCCCGATCCCGCCGCAGCCGACGACGAGGACCCTGGGCTTGTCTGCTTCCGCCATGGGATCGAAATACCACGGCTCGGCGGTCCTGGACGCGGCGCCGCCAGATTGGTGAGACTGCACCGTCAAATGCGCTTCCCGCTGCTCGCCGCGTTGCTCTCGTCCGGCCTGTGCCTCGCGGCGGGTCCCAGGACCAGCGGCACCTACCTGCCCGCGGTGGCCGCCGCCCACGTCGAGCAGGACGACTTTCAGCCGATCGACCTCGCGACCGCGGCGGCCTTCACCCGCGACAGCGTGAAGATCGATTGGCCGAGCGAGACGAAGGTCTGCAAGTGGAAGGCGGCGAAGCAGGGGATCGAGGTGAAGCCAGACGACGCGTTCGTCCCGATCTCCTGGGTGCCGCAAGCCGACGGCGCGGTGCTGACCCACGTCCTCTACGCGGGGAAGTCCGAACTCGAGGACACGCTGATGAAGTGGGTGCCCCAGAGCCTCGAGGCGCTCTGGGCCCGGTTTCAAAAGCGGGTCAACGCCCGCGAGTTCAAGCGCTTGCAGGGCACCTGGAAGGGCGCCGAGCACACCCTCGAGCTGAGCCCGGAGAAGGTCACCTGGGACGGCCGGCCGCTGGCGCTCTGGGCGGGCGAGTGCCGGCAGAAGTGCGCAAAGTACGGCACCATCTGCCTCACGCCTCCCGCCGACAAGGTCGATCGGATCCCCCGCCTCGAGTACCTGTCGGGCACGCTGGTCGAAGTCACCTACGAGTCGACGTGCGGCGCGATCCCCGGAGAGGCCTGGGGCTTTGGTCCGGTCAGCGGAGCGATGGTGCTGCAGCGCGACTGACGCTTCAGCCCATCCGCGCGGCGTGGCTCTTGAGCAGCTCCGCGACCACCTTCTCCAGCGGCCCGGTGACGCCGCCGTTGCGCCAGCGCCCCCCTTCGGCGAACTCGACCTTGTACCGGCGGTCGGGGATCGCCACGAGGCGGAAGCGTTCGCGCTGAACCCCGTTCTCGTCGAAGGAACTCACCACCAGCGCGCTGGCGCCGCTCGCCACGCTGAACCGGTTCGCGCCGGCATCGCTGAACAACTTTCCGAGCAGGGCCGCATCGCCTTTGGAAGGGGTCATCGGGGCCATTCCTAGCGGTACTACCGGGTAGATTGAAAGCGCAGTCTTGCGGGGCCCGGGCTGATTACTTCTTGAACTCGCGCATGTAGGCGACGAGCGCGTCGATCTCGGGGCCTTTGAGCTCGTCCTTGAAGCCGTCCATCTCCTGCTTCACGCCGTCCTTTTCCTTCTTCATGCCCTCGAGGATCACCTTCTTGAAGTCCTCGTCGGTGCCCTTCTGGAACTCAGCCGAGGCCAGGTCCCGAACCTGCATCTTCTTGCCCTTCTCGGTCTGACCCTTGCCGTCCTTCCCGTGGCACGCCGAGCACTTGCTGCCAAAGAGCCGCTCGATCTTCTTGTCGGCTGCCTGAGCCGAGAAGCCGAACAGCACCACCGCCAACGCCGAACCGATCAGAGCGCGCTTCATTGTGTCCTCCTTGTTGCCGGCCCGAAGGTTCGGGCACAGGTGAGACTGGGTCACCGGGGCGCGAATTCTGTGCAGCCGATGCTTTGGGTGCAATGAATAAGCGCAGGTGCAATCGGTGCGTCTCGGCGGACGAAGGCGCAGCAATTTCACACCGGACGAGGGCCTCGCGGCGGAAGGCTCTCGCCCGGAATATGCAGCCGTTACCCGGCTTCCATGCAGGATCTCGCGAAGCGGAACCTGGTCGCCCAGTGGGCGTTCGACACCCGTCCGGTGCTGGGGCGCTTCCACCTGTGGCTCGAAGACGTCGAGGTCGAGCGGGCGCAGGACGACCCGGTCAGCGCGCACGCCTTCGCACCGCGGGCGACGACGCGCTGTCTGGCGATGACCGCGGCCACGACCGCGCTCGGTGCGCGGCTGTTCGGCCAGTTCGGCGCGGCGGTCGGCGCCGACAAGCACGCCTACAACCAGGTGAAGAAGGCGGCGGACGCGATCTCCGCCTACGTGATGAGCGAAGGGCTCTGGTACCTGACCCGCGAGCTGCCGGAGAACCACGCGATCATGGTCAGCCTCGGCGAGGGGCTGATGCCGAAGGGCGGAGAGACCCCAGAGATGGGCTCCAACCCCCTGCTCGGGTTCGGCCGGGTCTACGCCCGCCCCGAGGTGGCGCGCGCGGTCGACGCAGCGGTGCGCAAGCTGCTCAACGACGGCGGGTACGGCTGGCCCGAGTTCCAGGCGGAGTTTCGCGCCCGCGGCCTGACGGTCTGGGGCGCGGCGGTGGACACGCTGGAGAACACCTCGCGCTTCGCCGAGGGGAAGCTCACCGGGCCGATGACGGTGCTGCACCTGTTCGACGCGCCGTTGCGGGTGACCCGGCCGTACGAGGCGTACATGGCTTGCCTCACCATTCCCAGGAGGGTCGCGGAGGCGGCCGAGCAGGCGTCGGTGCTGCTCGACTTCTGCAGCCCTCGCAAGAAGCTGGTCGAGGCGATCGAAGCGGCGTGCCCGGGGATCCCGCGGGGCAACATCCACGTCTGGACGCTGCAGGGAAAGAGCCGCACCGTGCGTCTGAGCCGCTTGTGGGAGCAGTGGCGCGCGCTCGGCGCCCACCTGGTGGAGGACGGCTGGAAGGCGCCGACGGGGCTGCCGGTGTTCACCGACTCGGGCACCTACGCGCCGACTTGCATGGTGCGGTGCTGGCAGGACGCCGCGGGAGCGCCCCACGTGTTCCTCTGCGACGGGTACGCCGCCACCGCCGAGGCGCTGCAGGCGGCCAGCCTCTCCCAGGTGTTCGACGTCGACGTGACGATGGCGCCGCTGTCGCCGAAGTTCGAGCTGCCGCTGGAGGACGAGTACCAGCTGATGAAGCTCTCGCCGGAGGCGCCCGACTTCGCGGACTCGATCAAGAAGCTCTACGCCGACCGGCCGATGGACGACGGCGCGGTGCAGACCTACGCGCGGGCGATTGAGGACGCGCGCAGCTCGAACATCCCCCTCGATCGGCGGGTGCTGCGCGCGGAGGACTTCCTCGACGAGCGCGGCTGGCGGGTGATCTCCTGTACCGGCTACATGTGCGACGACCCGTATACCGGGATCACCGGCGTCGAGAAGCTGGCCGACAACCGGTACCGGGTCACGGCCCGGCTGGCGACCCACGCCGCCAGCTCGAGCATTCACTTCACCTTCCGGCTGCTCGAGTCGCCCGAGGAGACCCAGCTGGCTTTCAGCCCGCTGCTGGTCCGCTTCCTCTCGGGCTTCGACTACACCCAGCGCGCGGTGAAGGTGAGCGACTCGGGGCGGATCCGCAACGAGCTGCAGACGATGATCTCCCAGGCGGTGGAGTACGAGGGTGAGCGGCTGATCGTCCACTTCGATCGCGTCGACGAGCAGGTGATGTCCCCGAAGAACCAGCTGCTCATTCGGGAAGCGCTCGCCTGGTACAAGCAGCAGCACCCGGAGTGGTTCAAGTGGTTGACGGTGACGTAGCGGCGTAGATTGCCGCGCGTGAACCGACCCACTCTCGCCCTGATGGTGCTTCTCGCCGGCTGCAAAGGCGGCAACGACTACGCCTCGATGGCCAAGCAAGCGAACTCCGCCCGCGGCGACGCTGGCGGATCCGAGGTCTCGCCGGCGCCGAAGGAGGCGACGCTGCTTGGCTCGGGCAACAACTCGCCCAGTCACCTGCAGCTCGAGGGCGAGACGCTTTCCTGGCTCAACGAGGGAGGCCGGGTCGGGCCGGTGGGCCTATTCAAGACCTCCAAAGCCGGTGGGCCGGCAGTCTCGGTGCTTCCCGAGCCGGAACTGGCAGCGATGGCCTCCGACGCGAACGCGATCTACTGGCTGGCGCCCCACACGGGGAAGATCGGCAAGGTCAGCAAGGGCGGCGGTGCGCCGGAAGTCCTCGCGGAGACGACCAGCATCCTCCGCGGGCTGGCGATCGACGACACCGACGTCTTCTGGGCGGAGAACGAAGCGATCATGCGGGTGCCGAAGGCGGGCGGAAAGGCGACGCCGGTGATCGTCGTCGGGCTGCCGGACTTCCTCCAGGTCGATGGGACCCACGTCTACTGGTACTCGACGATCTCCGGGGTGATCCAGCGGGCGCCAAAGAAGGGCGGCGCGGCGTCGAAGGTCTACGCGGACGATCAGCACACCTTCCACACCATCTTCGTCGACGGGCCGGACCTCTTCCTCAGCTTCGGAGCGGAGAAGAAGGGCGTGCTCCAGCGGCTGCCGAAGGCGGGCGGAAAGCCGGTGACGCTGTGCGAGGACCAGGACCCGGGCACCGACTTCGCCGTCGACGCCAACAACGTCTACTGGATCACCGAGGACGACATCTTCAAGGTCCCGCGCTCCGGAGGGGCGGTGACCAAGGTGGTGGCCAAGCTCGAGCACGGGCGCGATCTGGTCGTCGACGATCGCTTCGTCTACTGGGCGGACCGCAGCGGGCGGATTCAGAAGATGCCGAAGTAGCAGGGGGATGTAGCCGCAGGGCCCACCTTAAGAGCTGGCGCAGGGTTGCCGATGAGTCCATTAGCCATGGACACCGCCCGAAGCTCCCGAGTCACCCGTCGCCAGCTGGAAGTGAAGCTGGAGGCACGCGAGCTCGAGCTGCGGCGGGCGCAAGAGCGCCTCGAGGCCCTCGAGGCGCTGGCCTTCACCGATTCGCTCACCGGCCTGGTCAACCGCCGGGGCTTCCAGGCCCGGCTGGCCCAGGAGCTTGCCCGGGTGCAGCGCCGGCCGGATCGTGCGCTCTCCCTGTTGGTGCTCGATCTCGACGACTTCAAACAGATCAACGACACCAAAGGTCACGCCGCCGGCGACGAGGTGCTGGGCCAGGTCGCGCGCTTCCTCGCCGCCCACCTGCGGGTGCCCGACGTGATCGCCCGGACCGGGGGCGACGAGTTCATGGTGCTCCTGCCCGACACCCGCCCAACCGAGTGCGGCAGCGTCGTCGCCCGCCTCCGGCACGCCCTCGATCAGTTCTCGCCGGTGAAGTGCAGCCTCGGGTCGAGCAGCTGGGCGCCGGGAGCCAGCGCTGAGAGCCTGACGCTCCGCGCGGATGATGCGATGTATCAGGACAAGCGGCGCCGCAAGACCCGTGGGACGCTCAGGCTGGCGGTGTAGGTCCGACCTCGGCGGCCGGACTCAGTAGGGCTTCTGCCCGATGAAGTTCCCCGGCGGCGCGTAGTCGCAGACCCAGAAGAGCCAGTTGCCCGAGCCGAACGGGCTGCCGGTGGTGCAGGTCTTGAAGCCACAGCCCAGGCCAGTGCTCGAGCGCCAGACGACCTGGGTGTAGTGGCCGCAGACCTTGCCTGTGCCGCAGGTGTTGGTCGCGTAGGTGTAGTCGGCCTTCTCGCTCGCCCAGGAAGTCACCACCTGGGTCGGCGTGTAGGCGCTCGAGGTCGCCGCGAAGATGTTCTCACCCCGGCTCCCGCGCCCGGCGTTGTGCATGTAGACGCAGTTGTCCGCCCAGGCCTGCGCCACCGCGGCAGAGGCCGGATCCCACGTCATCGGAGGCAGGGCTGGGCTCGGCGCGGGGAGCGCGATCGAGCGCTCCTTGTTGTGCGCGATCAGGACTTCGTTTGCCGGGGCGCCGCCGCCGGTGCCCGGAT
>JAYVRT010000467.1:0-5741 GCA_043776025.1 Archangiaceae bacterium
CGAACGACGGGAGGCTCGCTAGCGGCATCGCGCCGCCGCCGACCTGGCCAAAGGTGGCAATCACCTTCGCCGCGACCTTCTGGGCCGACAGCAGCCCACACAGCGCGACCGCGCGGCGCTCGAGGACCTCGCCCGGCTGCTTGAGCATCGCCCGGGTCGGCAGCAGATCTTCCAGCCCGTCGCGGTAGTCCTCCAGCGTCGCCTCGAGCGCGGCGACGGTGAGCTTGTCGATCCTCAACGCGCGGTTGAGCGGGTGGCGCTTCAGCTTCGCGATCGCCTCCGCGCGGCCGACGACGATCCCCGCCTGGGGACCGCCGAGCAGCTTGTCACCCGAGAAAGCGACGACGTCGGCGCCGGCGGCGATCTTCGAGGCCACCGTCGGCTCGGTGGTGAGCCCCTCGGCGTGGAGCGCGGTGAGCGCGCCGGACCCGAGATCCTCGAACAGGGTCAGCGTCCTCTGGGCGGCGAGCCCGGCGAGCTCTCGGGTCGAGGTCTCCTCGACGAAGCCGACGAGGGCGAAGTTGCTGCGGTGCACCTTCACCAGCAGGCCCGTGTCCGGGCCACACGCCGCGTCGTAGTCGGCGAGCCGGGTGCGGTTGGTGGTGCCGACCTCGACCAGCTTCGCGCCGCTCTGGCGCATCACGTCGGGGATGCGGAAGCCGCCGCCGATCTCCACCAGCTCTCCGCGGGAGACGATCGCTTCTCTGCCCCCGGCGAGCGCGCTGAAGGTCAGCAGCACCGCGGCGGCGCAGTTATTCACCACCAGCGCGTCCTCGGCTCCGGTCAAGTTCCGCAGCAGCTCGACCACCGGTTGGTAGCGGCTGCCGCGCTCGCCGTCGTCGAGGTCGAGCTCGAGGTTGGTGTAACCACCGCCGATCTGCGCGATCCGTTCCAGCGCCCTCGGGCTCAGGGGAGCGCGGCCGAGGTTGGTGTGCAGCACCACGCCGGTGGCGTTGAGCACCCGGCGCAGGTTCGGCCGCGCCAGCGCCGCGACGGCCCGGTGCACATCGGCCTCGTCGAAGCCCTCGGCCCCGGCGAGCAGCCGGGCACGCGCCCGATCGACGGCGGTCCTCAACGCCGCCACCACCAACGCCCGCGGACGCGAGCTGACCAGCGGCGCCAGCGAGGGCCGGGTCAGCAGCTCGTCGATCGAGGGGAGCGCCCGAAGCCGGGCATTGCGGGTGAGGTCGTCCACGGGGTCCTGCTCGAGGATACCAGCAGGTGCCGACCGACATAAAAATGCGAGGGCGGCCAGGCAAACGTTTGCCCAGCCGCCCCCCCAACCACTTCGTTCCTTCGGTGCAAGACACCCAGGCCCTGTGCAGCGTGGACCAGCATCGAGCGCGCGCCCCCAGGTTCAGTTCACTGATGCCCGGGTAACGCACCACTTCTGTCGGCACCTTTGAACGACGGAGCCGACAGGAGGGCTCTTCAGCCCTTCTCCAGCTCCCCGTGCCAGTAGGTCATGTCGCGCAGCCAGTTCTTCCAGCTTTGCGGCATTCCCTTTTCCCACATGAACGTCAGCCGCAGAGTGTCCGGCAGCTTCGCCGGCTTGATCGGCCGCACCGACAGCTTCATCCGCGCCTGCTCGGGAGTCCGGCCTCCCTTGGTCTGATTGCAGGGGACACACGCGATCACGATGTTGTCCCAGCCGGTCTTTCCGCCCTGGGCCCGCGGGACCACGTGGTCGTACGTGGCCTCGGCCCGGGTGATCTTCCGGGAGCAGTACTGGCACTTCCCGTTGTCCCGCGCGTAAACGTTCTCCCGGCTGAACCGGATCACCGGCTTGCGCCGCTTGAGCAGCCGGAGGAACCGGACGACCGACGGCATCCGGACCTCGAAGGTGACCGAGCGGATCGTCTTGTCGTCGTACTGCTCGACCACTTCGACCTTGCCCGAGAAGAGCAGCGAGATCGCGCGCTGCCAGCTGACCCGGGCGACGGGCTCGTAGGTGGCGTTCAAAACGAGTGTCTCGGACATTTTCGCTGCTCCTCCTTTTCCTTAAAGAGTTTACCAACCCCTCTGCCGCCGCCAACATTCCCAACCCCCTGCAATACGGGGGCTTTCTTTCTGTGTCCCCGGCAGGAGTCGAACCTGCGGCCTCTTCCTTCGGAGGGAAGCACTCTGATCCGGCTGAGCTACGGGGACATCACCTGATGGACCTGGGGGGGATCGAACCCCCGTCTTTGGCGTGCGAAACCAGCATTCTCCCTCTGAACTACAGGCCCGCTGTGCCCCCAGTCGGAGTCGAACCGACACATCTCGCTTACGAAGCGAGCGCTCCTCCACCTGAGCCTTAAGGGCGTGCTTGAAAACCGCTCGAGTGCCGGCCCCCTGAATCGAACAGGGTCCTTCCGCTCTTCAGACGGACGCGCGGACCACCTACGCCAGGCCGGCGTGTCGAAGGTCTCACTGGGAGTTGAACCCAGCTGTACGGTGTTGCAGACCGTTGCCCTCCCGGAGGGACGAGACCATCGTTCTTCCTGCTGGGGAGGAAGACGGAGCGGGCCGTGGCGGCCTGACCAGCTACTTGATCGCGCCGGTGCTCGGAGCTTGATCGCGCGCGCCGAGCTTCGACGGCGGCGGGGCCGGGTAGAGCAACCGGTAGGTGTTGTAGCTGCGGAGCACGCGCTTGACGTAGTTGCGCGTCTCGGTGAGCGGGATGTCCTCCACCCACTCGTCGATCTGATCCTCGGGGTGCTCCTTGCGCCAGCGGCCGACCGAGCCGGCGCCGGCGTTGTAGCTGGCGATCGCGTAGTGCTTGATGCCCTTGAACTGCCGCACCAGGCCCGACAGGTAGCTGCCTCCGAGGCGCAGGTTCAGCTCGGGGTCGAACAGCTCGGCGTTGGTGGGCCGCTTGAGCTTCAGCTTCGCCGCGACCTCGGCGGCGGTGCCGGGCATCAGCTGGGTCAGGCCGAGCGCGCCGGCCCAGCTGAGCGCCTTGGGATCGAGCGCGCTCTCCTCACGCATCAACGCCTGGAGCAGATCGGGGTCGAGCTTGTCGGCGGCCTCGGCGCTCTTCTCCACCTGCTCCCGGAACGCGCGGGGGTAGGCGATCGTCCACAGCAGCTTGGTGTCGGGGCTGATCTTCGAGGTCAGGTCGCGCTTGAGCCACAGCCGCGCCAGGCCGTGGGCGGCGCGCTCTTCGCCGGCCAGGGAGAGCACGTGGACCATCAGCCGCAGCGAGTCGCCGGTGAGCGCGGTGCGATCGATCGCCAGCAGCTCGCTGGGCACCAGCTCGCCGAAGCCGAGCCTGAGCAGCTCGACCGCGGTGGCGAAGTTCTGATCGCTGGCGACCGGCCCGGCGTAGACCGGGAACGGATCGATCGCGGCGATGTCGGAAGGCTCCTTGACGCGGGCGGCGGCGCGGGCGGCATCGAGCTCGACGAGGCGTTCGCGGGCGGTCAGGCCGTAGTAGGTCGTCGGGTGCTCGAGGGCGACGGACTCGTAGAGTGTCATCCCCGCCTCGGGGTCGCCGGCGGCGATCAGCAAGCGCGCCCGCCAGTAGGTAGCCCGCTCGACATCGAAGGTGTCGTCGCTGGCGGAGAACCGGTCGATCACCTGCTGGAGCGCGGCGTTGGCGCCCTCGAGATCGCTGCCGCGGCGGAGGATCCAGAAGCGCTTGAAGAGCGCCTCGGCGACGAAGTCCCCGCTGGGGTAGTGGTCGATGACCTCGGTGAGCAGGGCCATCGCCGCGTCCTGGGCGCCGTCCTTGAACCTCAGCTCGGCGGCGGCGAAGAGGGCGTCGTCGGCGTTGGCGTGGGCGGGGTACTCCTGGGCGAGCGCCTCGTAGGTCGGCGCGGCGTTGGCCGGCTCGACGAAGATCCGGGAGAAGGCGAGGAGGAACATCGCCCGCGCCCGCAGGTCCGGGTCGGTGCACTTCTTCACCACCGCGGCGAGGGTCGCCACGGCCTTGGGGTGAAGCCGCTGCTTGCGCTGCCCTTTGCCGAGGGCGAACTGGGCGCGGCAGGCGACCGGATCGGGCAGCTTCAGAGTCGGCACCAGCGGCTCGAGCAGCGCCATCCCCTGCAGGTTCCGGTGGGCGTCGATCAGCGCCTCGGCGTGGGTGACGAGCTGATCGGTCGAGGCCGGCGGCGGAGAGGGAAGCCGGGCAGCGGCGCGGCCGGCGGCCAGAGACATCGGGTGCACCGCCCAGAGCGTCAACAGCACCTGCTTCTCCGCCGCGGCGTCGTGCTTCGCCGCCTCGATGTCCGCGAGCGCCAACAGCGCCTCGGCACCGACGTCGCGGCCCCAGGGCGGCGGAGGCTTGTCGACGAAAGGCGCCAGCGCCGCCCGGGCGCCCGGGAGATCCTTCAGGTTCCGCCGGGCCCGGGCCAGGCCGAGGCGGGCGTCGGGGAATTGGCGCGAGGAGGCGCTGACCTTCTCGTACACCCGCGCCGCGGAGGCGTAGTCCTTCAAGCCCTCGAAGGCCCAGCCGGCCTGGAGCAGGCAGCGGTCGCGCATCGGCCCATAGAGCTCCGCGAGCGGCTCGAGCTCCTTCGCCGCCTCGGCCCAGCTGCCGCTGCGCAGCGCGATCGACCCCCGCAGGTAGCGCACCGGCGCCTGGTCGCCTTCCCCTTCGAGCAGCTTCCGCGCCTTGTCGTAGCGGCCCTCGTCGAAGGCCCACTTGGCGCCCAGCTGCTTGCCTTCGGAGAAGTACGGCGCGAGCTCGCCGCGGTCGATCTTCGGGCCGCGGCTGACCGGCACCTGGTGCACGATCGGGCTGGGGAAGGCAGGGTTGGAGATCCGGATGAAGCCGGGGTCCGCCTCCTCGGACTCGAGGCCATTGGGGGCGGGATCGTCGGGGGCGCCTCCCTGAAGGGTGCAGATCAGGGAGAGCAGAGCAGCGAGCTTCATGCTTGGAGCGGCGGATCTTCACACACAACGGGGGGTTACTCCTCTTTCTGCCTGCACTTGCAGGGAGGGTTACACTCGGAAGCCCGTTCCCCGATGGACATCCGGACCCAAAGCTCGCTGCTGGCGGCGATCGTCGGCCTGGCGCTCGGCGTCTCGGTGTTGCTGCGCCCGCAGCGCCCGAGGGTGCTGACCCAGTTCGCGTACTTCGCGCTCTCGGTCGGCGGCTTCTACTTGAGCAAGTTCCTCGAGGGCCTCTTCCCCTGGGACGACGGCACCGTCACCGGCCGCCTGATGCTCGGCGCGACGATCGTCACCGGAGCGGTCGTCCCCTCGACGGCGCTGAGCTTCTTCCTCGAGTTCCTGAACTTCAGCCCCCGGGCCGCGCGCTACGGGCGCCGGATGTCGTTCTTCTCGGTGGTCTTCGGGCTCACCGTCGGCGCGTCGCCGCTGGCCGAGGTGCTCTGGGCGCGGATCGCGGTCTCGGTCTGGGTGCTCCTCGCGCTCGGCTTCTCGGTGTCGCTGGTGCTCGGCCGGATGCGGGGGGCGGAGTCGAAGATCGATCGGGCCCGGCTCGCCTACCTGGCGATCGGCGCCGGCTCGGCGATCCTCTTCACCGGCCTCGATTTTTTGAGCCGCTTCGACATCCCCTTCCCCACTCTGGGGCCGATCGTCTCGACCTTGTACCTGTTCTTCCTCTCACAGACGCTGCTCAAGCTGCGGCTGCTCGATCTCCACGAGCTGCTCGGGAAGATCGCCTCCCAGACGTTCCTCGCGATCATCCTCGCGCTGGTCTTCGTGGTGCTCACCAGCTGGGTCGAGGCCAACAAGTCGCTGTTCCTCTTCAACACCATCATCGCCGCGTTCGTGATGCTGATTCTCCTCGA
>JAYVRT010000468.1:0-5734 GCA_043776025.1 Archangiaceae bacterium
GGCGACGACGGTGGCCGCCTTGCGGAGGAAGGGTGTCCAGGAGGCGCCCCACAGCCCCAGGTGCTGGAAGAGGCTGTGGATCCCGTGCCGAAGGTGCTGGGCGAGCAGCAGCTGCCCCGCGAGGTAGATCAACGAGATCCACCAGACCCCAAAGCCCCGCACCACCATCGAGTAGACGTCGACCGAGCCGTCGGCCAGCAGCTGCACGTGGTCGGGGTTGGTCAGGTGCCAGGTGAAGTGGGCCAGGTGGTAGATGAAGAACCAGAGCACCAGGAGCCCCGACAGCAGCATCGTCTTCGAGGCCATCGAGGTCTCGACCATCACCGCGTGGGCGTACGGCACCGGCCGGGCCGCGCGGTTGAGCTTCGCCGTCCGGATTGCCATGAAGATGTGCACCGGGAAGCCGATCAACAGGCCCGCCCGCACCGCCCAGACCAGCTCCGGGACGCTCTTGAGCAGGGCCGCGTAGTGGTTCATCGCGTCGCGGCCGCCCCACATCGATAGGTTGCCGGCCATGTGGGTGATGACGAAGCCCCATAGCCCCAGGCCGGTGACCGCCATCACCACCTTGGAGCCGACAGCGCCCATCGCGAAGCGCGTGAGGCCCGCAAGCAGCGGCTCCGATTGCGGCGTCGATCGTGCATCGAGCATGGGACGGGTATAGCCGCGCGCGGCATTTCCTCCACTTCTGTTTGGCGTCCAACCGCTGACGACGGAAAGCAAAACAGGTCCGAGGTGTGAGCCGCATTTATGGCAGACAAGTCAGGGGGCATTGGGTAAACGCCCGCGAGAACAGCTGTCCTCCTCACCGATGCGGAGTCCATTGAAATGAAGATCCACGAGTACCAGGGCAAGCAGATCTTCAAGAAGTACGGCGTCCCGGTGCCGCGCGGCATCGTCGCCAAGACGGCGGAGGAAGCGGAGAAGGCGTCGGCCGAGCTGGGCACGAAGATCACCGTGGTCAAGGCGCAGGTCCATGCCGGTGGCCGTGGCAAGGCGGGCGGGGTGAAGCTCGCCAGGAGCCCCGCTGAGGCAAAGCAGCTGGCGGGTCAGATCCTCGGGATGATGCTCAAGTCGCCGCAGACCGGGCCCGAGGGCCAGAAGGTCCGCACCCTGTACATCGAGGAAGGCCTCGACATCGCCCGCGAGCTCTACCTCGGCCTCACGCTCGATCGCGCCACCTCGCGGCTGACGTTCATGGCCTCCACCGAAGGCGGGGTGGAGATCGAAGAGGTCGCCCACCACTCGCCGGAGAAGATCCTCCGCGAGGCCGTCGACCCCGCCGTCGGGTTCCTCGACTTCCAGGGCCGCAAGCTCGCCTTCGGCCTCGGGCTCACCGGCGACACCGTGGGCAAGTTCTCCAAGTTCTGCCGCGCCCTCTACACCGCGTACGTCGAGACCGACGCCTCGATGGCGGAGATCAACCCGCTGGTGATCTTGAAGGACGGCTCGGTGGTCGCGCTCGACTCGAAGATGAACTTCGACGACAACGCGCTCTACAAGCACCCGGAGATCGTCGCGATGCGCGACATCGACGAGGAAGACCCGCGCGAGGCGAAGGCGGCGGAGTTCGACCTCGCCTACATCGCGCTCGACGGCAACATCGGCTGCATGGTGAACGGCGCCGGCCTGGCGATGGCGACGATGGACACGATCAAGCTCGTCGGCGGCAGGCCGGCCAACTTCCTCGACGTCGGCGGCGGCGCGACCAAGGAGAAGGTCACCAACGCGTTCAAGCTGATCCTCGCCGACCCCGCGGTGAAGGCGGTGCTGGTGAACATCTTCGGCGGGATCATGAAGTGCGACGTCATCGCCGACGGGATCATCGCCGCCGCGAAAGAGGTGAAGCTCACCATCCCCCTCGTCGTCCGGCTCGAAGGCACCAACGTCGAGCAGGGCAAGGCGCTGCTCAGTGGCTCTGGGCTGAAGATCGTCTCTGCCGACAACCTTCGCCAGGCGGCCGAGAAGGCCGTCGCCGCCATCTCCTAAGGACTCGACACCATGAGCATTCTCGTCGGCAAAGACACGAAGGTCGTCGTTCAGGGGATCACCGGCCAGGCCGGCGGCTTCCACGCCAAGCAGATGATGGAGTACGGCACCCAGATCGTCGCGGGCGTGGTGCCTGGCAAAGGCGGCCAGAAGTTCGAGGGCGTGATCCCGCTGTTCAACACCGTCGAGCAGGCGGTGAAGGCCACCGGCGCCAACGCCAGCGCGATCTTCGTCCCTCCGCCGTTCGCGGCCGACGCGATCATGGAAGCGGCCGACGCGAAGATCCCCCTGGTGATCACCATCACCGAAGGGATCCCGGTGCTGGACATGGTCCGCGCCAAGCGGTCCCTGCTGGGCAGCGCGACCCGCCTCGTCGGGCCCAACTGCCCCGGGGTGATCACCCCCGGGGCGAAGTGCAAGATCGGGATCATGCCCGGGTCGATTCACAAGCCGGGCCGCATCGGCGTCGTCTCGCGCTCGGGCACGCTGACCTACGAGGCGGTGTTCCAGGTGACGCACGCTGGCCTCGGCCAGTCGACCGCGGTCGGCATCGGCGGAGACCCGGTGAACGGCACCAACTTCGTCGACGTCCTCCGGCTCTTCAACGCCGACCCTGAGACGGACGCGGTGATCATGATCGGCGAGATCGGCGGCAGCGCCGAGGAAGAGGCGGCGGCCTACATCGCCAGAGAGTTCACCAAGCCAGTCGCCGGCTTCATCGCCGGCCAGTCGGCGCCCCCGGGCAAACGCATGGGCCACGCTGGAGCGATCATCTCTGGTGGCAAGGGCACCGCGGCCGACAAGATCAAGGCGATGGAAGCGGCCGGCATCGTGATGGCCGCGTCGCCCGCCGAGCTGGGCAGCACCCTGCTGGAGGCCGTGCGCCGCGGCCCCCCGAAGCGCAAGTAACCCTCAACCGACAAAAGGACCCAACACCATGGCCATCGAACGCACCCTCTCCATCATCAAGCCCGACGGACTCCAGAGCGGAGTCATTGGCAAGATCATCTCCCGCTTCGAGGACAAGGGCCTCAAGCCGGTCGCGATCCGCCTCCAGCACCTGTCGCAGACCGAGGCCGAAGGTTTCTACGCGGTCCACAAGGAGCGCGGCTTCTTCAAGGACCTGGTGAGGTTCATGGTCTCCGGTCCGGTGGTGTTGATGGTGCTCGAAGGCGAGAACGCGATGGCGAAGAACCGCGAGATCATGGGCGCCACCGACCCGAAGAAGGCGGACAAAGGCACGATCCGCGCCGACTTCGCCAAGAGCATCGACGCCAACACCGTCCACGGCTCGGACAGCGTCGAGAACGCGAAGATCGAAATCGCCTACTGGTTCCGCTCCACCGAGCAGGCCGGCTACGAGTGGAAGCGCTGAGCTGCTGATCGGTGCTACGGCTGCACCTGTAAGCCGTGGCCACCCCCATCGACATCGCCAGCCTCCCGCTGGCCCCGCTGACCGCCTACGTCGTCGAGACGCTGGGCGAGAAGCCGTTTCGCGCCAAGCAGCTCTACAAGTGGATCCACCAGCGCGGCGTCACCGACTTCGCGCAGATGACGGATCTGTCGAAGGCGCTGCGTGAACGGCTGACCACCACCGCCGAGCTGCGCCACGTCGAGAAGGATCTCGAGCAGCGCAGCGTCGACGGGACGATCAAGTACCGCTTCAAGACCGCCGACGGGAAGCTGATCGAGTCGGTCTACATGCCCTCGCCCGATCGGAAGACGCTCTGCGTCTCGACCCAGGTCGGCTGCGCGATGGGCTGTAAGTTCTGCGCCACCGCGACGCTCGGGCTGCTGCGCAACCTCACCCCTTCGGAGCTCCTCGCCCAGGTGCACGCGGTGAACCGCGAGGTCTGCGCCAACGAGAAGATCACCTCGACCTTCCGCCCGCTGACGAACCTCGTCTTCATGGGCATGGGCGAGCCGCTGCACAACTTCGAGAACGTGAAGACGGCGCTGCAGATCCTCCAGAGCGAGGAGGGCCCCCACTTCTCCCACCGCCACCTCACCGTCAGCACCGTGGGGTTGGTGCCGATGATCGAGCGCTTCGCCACCGAGACCGAGGCGAAGCTTGCGATCTCGCTCAACGCCAGCAACGACGAGACCCGCGACCGGATCATGCCGGTGAACAAGAAGTGGAACATCGCCGCGCTGATGGACGCCTGCCGCCAGTTCCCGGTGAAGCAGGGCCGGCGGGTGACGTTCGAGTACGTGCTGATGGAAGGGGTCAACGACTCCGACGTCAATGCCCACGAGCTGGCGGCGCTGCTTCAGGGCGTACCGGCCAAGGTGAACCTCATCCAATACAACCAGAACCCGGGGCTCGGCTTCACCACCACCCAGGACAACCGGGCGGAAGCGTTCAGGAAAATCCTCGAGCGGGCCGAGGTCACGGCGCTGATCCGGCAGAACCGGGGGCGGGACATCGCGGCGGCCTGCGGGCAGCTGGCCAATGTCCAACCCGGCGCGGCGCCTTGACTATTTGCCCCTCGAACCGGTAAGGACGCCACCCTTACAACACCTTAGGAGTCCAACATGTCCGTCGTCCTTCGCCTGTCCCGTGCCGGCGCCAAGAAAATGCCGTACTACCACATCGTCGCTGCTGACTCGCGCTGCCCCCGTGACGGGAAGTTCATCGAGGCGATCGGCGCGTACGATCCGAACGCCAGCCCGCCGAAGTTCGAGCTCAACGACGAGCGTTGGACCCACTGGATCGGCGTCGGCGCGCAGCCGTCCGAGACCGTCGCTGGCCTCAAGAAGAAGCTGATCAAGCCTGCGGCGAAGGCGTAACGCCCCGTCGTGAAGGGCCTCATCGAGTACATCGCCCGGGCGCTCGTCGATCAGCCCGAGGCGGTCGAGCTGAAGAGCTCGGAAGCCGAAGGCGGCATCCTCTATGAGTTGAAGGTCGCGCCCGACGACGTCGGCAAGGTGATCGGACGCGACGGGCGCACGGTGAACGCGCTGCGCACCGTGGTCGCCGCCGCCGCGCTGAAACGGGGCGAGAAGGCGCGGCTGGAGATCCTCGACGATCGCCGCAACGGTCCTGGCGCCACGGCTGCGGTGCCGGTCCCCGAAGCCGGCGCGTGAGCGACGACCTCCAGTTCGGCTACGTCTCCCGCGCCCACGGTCTCGACGGCGAGGTCGTGATCAAGACCTTCGATCCGAGCAGTGAAGTGCTCGACGAGGTCGATCGGATCAAGCTCAAGCTGCGCGATGGCACCGAGCGCGAGTACGCGATCGAACAAGTCGCCGAAGCGCCGGGGGGAGATCTGCGGGTGTTGCTCGAGGGCGTGGGCAAGCGCCCGGCGGCCGAGGCGCTCGTCGGCTCGACGGTGTTCGTCTTTCGCGAGGATCTCGAGGCGCCGGAAGAGGGTGCCTTCTTCCAGGGCGATCTGCTCGGCCTCGCCGCGAGCGATCCGCAGGGCGTCGCGCTCGGCACGATCGAGGAGATCTGGAACACCGGCCCGGTGCCGAACCTGGTGGTCCGCGGAGGCCCCGGCGGCGAGCTGCTGATCCCCTTCGCCGAGGACTTCGTGGTGAAGGTCGACCTGCCCACCCGCACCATCGTGCTGAAGGTGCCGGAGTTCTACTGATGTACCGCGCCGAGGTGCTGACGCTCTTCCCTCCGATGATCCGCGGCTACGCGGAGCAGAGCGTGCTCGGCAAGGCGATCGAGCGCGGCCACGTCGAGCTGACCGTCTGCGACATCCGCGACTTCGCCAACGGGAAGCACCGCACCACCGAC
>JAYVRT010000469.1:0-21736 GCA_043776025.1 Archangiaceae bacterium
CCGCACGTCGGGCGAAGCCAGCAGCACCGCCTTGCCCTGGGCCGCGATTCGCTTCACCCCTTCGATGATCGCGCTCGCCTGCGCAGGTTCGAGCGCCACCTGGGGCCCGGCGCTCCGCAACGTCTCCTCGATCGCGGGATCGACGAGGAACGCGTACAGCGGCCCGCCCGGCGCGTACTGGTGGCTGATCTGCCGGTGCAGCGCCTGGCGGCACTTCTCGGCGAGCGCGTTCGCGTCCCCCTCGGTCGTGGGCGAGACGAGCGCGTCGAGGATCACCCGCAGGTTGCGGATGCTCACCTGTTCGCGCAGCAGCTTCTTCAGCACCTCGGTCAGCAGCGGCAGCGGCACCTTGCCCAGAGCCTCCTTCGCCAGCGCCGGGGACTGGGCCTCGACCGCCGCCACCAGCGCCTGAACGTCCTGCACCCCGAGCAGCGCGCCGGCCCGCTTGCGCAGCAGCTGGGTCAGGTGGTCGCAGATCAGCTGGCGCCCGGTTCGGACCTGAACCTGGGCCGCGTGGAGCGACTCGCACGCCGACGCCTCGACCGCGCAGATCGCCCGGCCCGACGCCGGCTCCGTCGCCGCCTCGACCTCGAGGCCGAGGAACGCGATGTCCATCGGCTGCGCCAGCGCGTAGGCCTTCGCCGGATTCACCTGGCCGCGCCCGCAGGGAACTTCGTCGACGAGGAAGGCGTACGAGTTCGCCGGCAGCGGGGCGCCGGTGCGGATCCGGATCCCGGGCAGCCGCACGCCCAGCTCGTAGAAGATCCGATCCCGCACCTCGGTCAACTCGTGCTCGACGAACCGGCCGCCGTCGACCGTCGTCAGCCCCGTCAGCTCCGCGCTCAGGTCCAGAATCAGCGGAGAAACCCCTGCCTCCGGCTCGACGCGCGCGGCGGGCGCGGCCTGCGCCGTCGACGTGTCCATTGGGGCCGGGCGCCGGCTTGCCTGCATCAGCCCGAAGCCGACCGCCCCCAGCGCGGCCGCGATCGCGACGAAGGTGAAGTGTGGCATCCCCGGCATCGCTGCGAGCGCCAGGCACAGACCGGCGACGACGAACAGCGCCTTCCACTGGCCGAAGAACTGGGTCCCGATCTCGAGGCCGAGCGACGACTCCTCCGAGTCGGACGCCACGCGCGTCACCACCAGGCCGGCGGCGACCGCGATGCACAGCGAGGGGATCTGCGAGACCAGCCCGTCGCCGATGGAGATCAGCGCGTACGTCGAGGCGGCGTCGGCGATCGTCATCCCGTTCTGAACCACGCCGATCGCGGTGCCGCCCAGCAGGTTGATGAAGACGATCACCAGCCCGGCGATCACGTCACCCTTGATGAACTTCATCGCCCCATCCATCGCCCCGAACATCTGCGACTCGCGCTCGAGGTGGCGCCGGCGGGCGCGCGCCTGGTCCTGGGTGATCGCCCCCGCGCGAAGGTCGGCGTCGATCGACATCTGCTTGCCCGGCATCGCGTCGAGCGTGAACCGCGCCGAGACCTCGGCCACCCGCTCCGCCCCCTTGGTCACCACCAGGAACTGCACCAGCGTCAGGATCGCGAAGATGACCGCGCCCACGACGTAGTCGCCGCGGACGACGAAGTCTCCGAACGCCTGAATGATCTCCCCGGCGTGCCCTTCGGACAGCGCGAGCCGGGTCGACGAGACGTTCATCGCCAGCCGGAAGAGGGTCGTCAGCAGCAAGAGCGTCGGAAACGCGGCGACCTTCAGCGCGTCCTTCGCGTAGAGGGCCGCGACCAGCAGCGAGAGCGCGGCGGCGAGGTTGATCGCCATCCCCACGTCCAGCGCCCACTCCGGCAGCGGGACGATCATCGCGCCGACGATCGCCGCCATCACCACGGCGAGCACGACGTCCGACGAGGACTTCGCCCGCGCCAGCACTTTCAGCACCCCGTCCGAGAACGCGTTGATCACGTCTCCCTCCCCGGATGGTCCGCCTTCTCCAGCGCCACCTTCAGGATCGCCGCTGCCGCCTGGTACAGCTCCTCCGGCACCTCCTCGCCGACGTCGAACTGCACCAGGCTCCGTGCAAGGGGAATGTCTCTAACCACCGGGATCCCGAGCTTTTTTGCTTCACGTTTGAGGCTCAAAGCGTCCTCCTCGCGGCCTTTGGCCACGATGTAGGGCGCGTCACACTCCGCCTCGTCATAGCGGAGGGCGACGGCGATATGGGTTGGGTTCACGACCACGGCGGTGGCTTTTTGCACCCCACGTGCCGCCCCTCCCGACGCCAGCTGGCGGTGAACCGCCTTCCGCTTCGACTTCTGGTGCGGGTCGCCTTCGCTCTGCTTATGCTCGGTCTTCAGGTCCTGCTTGGTCATCATCAGCTCGCGCACGTGCCGGCGCCGGGCGAGCGCGTAGTCGAGCAGCCCGAGCACCAGCAGCGCGGCGAGCCCGCGTTTGAGCGTCGGCAAGAGCAGGCAGAAGAGGGCCGAGAAGGCGGCCGTGCCCCCGAGCGTGGCGCTCCGGAGCGCAGTGACCGCCCCGTCTTCCACGGCCATCCACACCAGCCACGCGATCACCGCCGCCACCACCAGCCCTTTGCCGACCTCGATCGCCTGCTTGAGGCTGAAGAGGCGCTTGAGGCCCGCCATCGGGTCGACCCGCTCGAGCTTCGGAGCCAGTGGGGCGGCGTTCACCTCCACTCCGGCCGTGGCGAGCGAGACGATCAACGCCCCGAGGAAAGCGCCGGCCAGCGCAGGGCCCACGGCGAGCGCGAGCAGGGTCAGCCCCTCGTAGAGCGCCACCTTCGGCGAGCGCGACGGGTCGCTGAGCAGCTGCGTCGTCCAGTCTTTCAAACGGGAGGTCGTCGCGTCAGCGAAGGCGAGAAAGCCCAGCAGCCCGCCGGCGGTGGCGGCGGCCGAAGAGAGCAGCCGGCTGCGGGCGAACTGCCCCTGCTTCCGGGCGTCCCGCAGCTTCTTCGGTGTCGGCTGTTCGGTCTTCTCGCTCATCGCGCCAGTTGGGAGACGGTGTCGATCGCCAGCCCCGAGTCGACCACCAAACCCAGCAGTCGCTCCATCAGAACTCCAATCGCCAGCCAGGTCACCGCGCCACCGGCGAGGATTCGCAGCGGGGCCCCGGTGTCCTGAAGGTTCATCTGCGGAGCCGCGCGCGAGACGAGGCCGAGCAGACAGTCGACCGCCATCGAAGCGCCGGCAACCGGAGCCCCGATCGCGAGCGCGACGGAGAAGGTGGCGCCGACAAGGCCGGCGATCTGCATCGCCACCGACTCGGACGCGACGAACGCGCCCAGCTGAACGACCGCGAAGCTCTTGAAGATCGCCCCGAGGACGATCGGCATCGCCGCGGTCGTGGCGGCGATGCCCACCAGCAGTTGGTAGAGGCCGTCACCGGTCGCCGATTCCCGGGTGCCGGCCGACGGGAGCGCCGCCTCCGCCGAGCTCCCGCGAAACAGGTCGATGAAGCGCCCACCCATTCGCGCCGCGTCGAAGGGCAGCGCCGCGACCAGCCCGAGCACGAGCCCGAAGGTCAGCTCCTTTCCCGCGAGCACGCTGAACGTCGCCAGGTCCGGAGCACCCAGGTGCGAGCCGACGCCGCCGGCGAAGTGGAGAAACCCACAGAGCGCCAGCACCAGCGACAGCTTCACCGTCGTCGGAGAGGTCGACCCTCCGAACATCGGGCAGAGGAACGCGACGGGCAGCAGCCGGGCGCCGCAGAGCGCGACCGCGACCAGGTGCACCGTCGCCTCAGCCGACAGCTGGGAGAGCCCGGCGAGGTTCACGCGTTGACCCCGGGCAGCGCCATCAACAACTGGGTGGTGAAGCGGGTGAGTTGATCGGCGATCCACGGCCCGGCGATCACCAGCGCCAGCACCGCCGCGCAGAGCTTGGGCACCACGGAGAGGGTGCTCTCCTGCACCTGGGTGGTGGCCTGGAGCAGGCTCATCAAGAAGCCGACGACGAGGCTGGCGAGGATCGGTGGCGCCGAGGCGAGCACCATCAGCAGCAGCGCTTCACGGCCGAGGCTCAAGAGCGTGTCCTGGTTCATTTCTTTCACCGGTACCCGAGGATCAGCCCTCGGGAGAGCAGCGCCCAGCCGTCGACCGCGACGAAGAGCAGGATCTTGAAGGGGAGGCTGACCTGACTCGGGGAGAGCGTCTGCATCCCCAGCGCGAGCAGCACGTTGGCGACCAGCATGTCGAGGACGAGGAACGGGAGGAAGATCAGGAACCCGATGATGAACGCCTCCTTCAGCTCGGTGATCACGAAGGCGGGGACGACCACGGTGAGGTCCTCCTCCGACACCGAGCCCGCTTCCGCCTCCGGCCGGAGCTCGCGCGCCATCTCGACGAACCGGGCGCGCTCTTCGGCGCTGCCGTGCTTCACCAGGAACTCCCGAAGCGGCCGCGCGATCGTCGACGCGGCGCTCACCCACTGGCCCACCGACGCCGACTCGTCGATGGCGCCACGGCCGGCCGCGAACATCTGCTCGGTCACCGGCGCCATGATGTGGGCGCTCAACACCGCGGCCAGGCCGGTGAGCACCATCGTCGGCGGCGCCTGCTGCGTGCCCAGCGCGGATCGCGCGATCCCCAGCACGACGATGATCTTCGAGAAGCTGGTCAGCATCACGATCGCGAAGGGAACCAGCGCCATCAGCGCCAGCAGCCCCATCATCGGCACCGGCGAGCTCGCGAGCGACCCCGTCTCGACCTCGACGGGAATTGGGTGCTTCGCGAAGGCCAGCGCCGGAACGAGCCAGATCGCCGTGCCCAGCGCCTTCATGACTTGCTCCCGTTGACCGAAGGCAGGCTGTCGGTGGCGCGGCGGGTGCGCGGCACCTTCGCCGACGACCGCTTCTCGGCGGTGGCGCAGATCTCCGCGTAGCCGTCTCCGTGCACGACGAGAAACGAGCGCCCATCGACGTCGACCAGCGCCAGGCTGGTGCGGCCGTTGAGGCCCGCGCGGGAGACGACCGACATGCGGGGCGCAAACTGGAACTTCTTCGGCGCCGCCGTCTGTGCCCGGACCCACCACCAACCCAGCCCCGCCAGCGCTCCCACCGCGAGCGTGGCGCGGGCGACCGAGGTCGCCGAGACGCCGTTGAGAGACGCCATCACCAGCAGGCAGGCCAGCGCCGCCGACGCGGCGAGCAGCTTGTTCTTCGGGGAGCTCAAGAGGTTCATGGGGTGCTCGGGGTGGGTGGGGGGACTTGGGTTCACTTCAGCAGGCCGATGATTCGCGCGCCGATCTCGCCTTCGATCTCGACCAGCTCCGCACGGGCCACGGCCCGGTCGCCGACCCGCAGGGTGACCGGCTCGTTCGCGCCGATCCGCAGCGCCAACACCGCGCCGGGCCGCAGGGTGGCCAGCTCGGCGATCGACAGCTTGAGCCGGGTCAGCTCGATCTCGACCTCGACCGGCAGGTTGGGGAGGTTGTCGTCGTCGTGGGGCTTCATCGTGGGCTCCTGGGGCAGTGAGTGGGCGTGCGTCTCGGCGCGGGTGAAGGCAAAGCCGTCGGGGGTGAAGCGGCCGTGAAGCTCGAAGGTCGAGCTGACGAGCCGGGCGGGCCCGAGCAGCGCGCCGTCGCGCTGGGCCACGTCCCCGAAGACCGCGACGTCTCCGAGGCGGAGTCCGGCCATGTCGCGGGCATCGAGGAGGCAGCGCCCAACGTAGGTACGGACGGTGAGCTTCGCGGCGAGGACCGGCTCGGCGATCTCGGCCGCCAGCGCTTCACTGACGTCGGCGATCGCCGTCTCCACCGCCGGAGCCGGAACCAACAGCCGGGCGGCTCCGAGGTTGTCTCCGAGCTTCACCGACAGCTCGACCGCGACGTGGCGCACCCGGCAGTCCACCCGCTCGAGGATCTCGCCCCGCTGGGTGTAGACGCCCAGCAGCCGGGGGCCGAAGCGGGCCTGAAGCAGCTCGACCTTGCGCAGGCAGGCGAGGGCCGAGAGGCAGAGCCACCCGAAGGCGGCCTCTTCGATGTGGGTCAGGCGGCTGGGCGTCGATGAACGGGCGTCGCTTCCCGCGACCTTCGCCAGCAGCGTGTTGAGCGTCATCAGATCGAGCTCGAGGATGGCGAGCTGGCCGAGCGTCCCCAGCTCGATCAGCGCGAAGGCGGAGAACTTCGAGAGGCCGCCGAAGGGGTTGATCGCCGCGTCGACGACCCGCGCTTCGAGCGTTACTTCGGCGCCCAGCGACTGGCTCAACTGCGCGGCGATCTGGGTCAGCGCCTCGGCGCCCGCCGCCGCAACGGCAGGCCGGCGCTTCAAGGCCAGGTGGCAGCGGGTCAGCCGGCGCGGGCACTTGCGCTTGAGCAGCGTCACCGGGCGGGTGACGGTGCCGACCGAGCTTGCGTTGACCTGGGTGGTGACCGTCTCCGCGTCGTACATGCCCCAGGATTCTTCACGGGCCGCGCCACTCGTAAGCGTTTGTAACTGTTGCTGAAATAACAGCAACAACCCGTCCGGACGAGCGGACTATCGGGTCGCTTCGCGGATCAGCCGCTCGGCCAGGGCGTCCATCGCCTCGACCGGCGGCGCTGCCGAGAGGGTGTCCTTGAGCCTGGGGAACAGGGACTGTTGCCAGGGCGCGAGGCGTCGAAAGACGGCGGCGCGCAACGCGGGGCTGGCATCGGCGATCAGCGCCTTGAGCCGCTCGGAGGCCCTCGGGTGGTTTCCGAACGCGACCGCCATTCGCCCCTGCCGGGTGGCCGAGTCCCACCCGAGCGCCTCTCGGGCGAACTCCACCGCGCTCTTGCGCGCTGCCGCGGCCAGCCCCGAGAGCAGCTCGTCCGCGCGGGCGCGATCGACTCCGGTGATGAAGAGCGCCAATCGCTGCGCCGCTTCACAGGCCGCGACCGCGACCGGGGCGGCCCGGGGCGCGCGGATCCTCCGCGTCGGCTCGGGGATGGGCGCGGTCCGCTCGTGGGTTCGGCGCATGTCCGTCCTCAGGCGACGCGGCGCTGCACCGCGGGGCTCACCACCGGGCGCTGCACCGGGGTGGCCGCCCGGGGAGGCGCCGACGGAGCGACGGCTGCGACCGCCGCCGGCTCCGTCTTCGCGTTGGACAAGGCGGTGTTGCGCCGCAGGCGGAGGGCGACCACGACCAGGGCCACCGCCAACGCGGTCAACAGCAGCCCCATCAGCAGCACCACCCACTTGAGGTGATTCGCCGCAGGTTCGGTCGCGGCGGGGGACGAGACGAGGGTGGTGACCGGGTCGATCATCACCACCACGTCGTCGGCCTTCAGCCCCTCGACCGAGCCGGCGATCAACGCGCGGATCCCGTCGCGCTGCTGCTGCAGCCGGTCGAGGCTCCCAGGTTGAACCCGGAGCAGCGCCGACGCCTTCGACGCCGCGGTCGGTTGGCCGGGCCGGGCCGGCGCCGGAACCACCAGCTCGACGCCCGCGGAGGCGACGCCGTCCATCCCCTCGAGCATCTGCTCGATGTCGCCCTCGAGGGCCTCCATCTGCCGCAAGCGCTCGGCGCCGGGGGTCTCGATCAGCCCGACCTGCGAGGTCACCTCCCGGGTGGTGGTGCGGGCAGGCCGGGGCAGCTTGAGCTCGGTGAGCACCCGCAGCGCGTCGGTGCCGTGCTCGTCGTCGAGCTCGATCGCCCAGGTCGGCTTCTTCCCTTTCTCGGGAACCTTCCGCGCGTCGAAGCCGCGGGCGACGAGCGCGGTGATGATCTCGTTGGCGTCGCGCTCGTCGAGGCCGTGCTGGATCTGCGACCGGCACCCGGCGGCGAGGAGGCAGAGGGCGGCGACGGCGGTGCGGCGGGCATAGGAGTTCATCGGTTCCTCCTGGTCAAACCTGGGTCTGAAGAATCTGCTTCACGCCACCGGTCGCCTTCTCGACGACCTTTCCGGCGAGGTCGAGCTCCTGGCTGGCGCGGTACATCTGGGTCTGTAGCGAGAGCAGCTCGGCCGGGGTGAACGACTTGCCGGATTGGGCGAGCTCGAGCACCGCGTCCATCCGCTTCTGCGCCGCGGCGACGTGGTCGATCATCTTCGCCGGCTCGAGGGGCTTCACCTGTCGCGGCGGGTGGCCCCCGTCGACCCGCGCCTTTCCTGGCTGGGCAGTGGCCCTCGCCTCGGCGCGGTGGGGTTGGGCCTCGAGCGGCGCCAACTCGGAGCGGGGCGGGTCGACCTGCGCCCGCCCGGTCTGTGCCTTGAGGGTGGTCGAGAACTTCTCGCCGACCGTCCGCTGGGGAGCGCCAGCTCCGGTGACTGCTCCAATCCCCGCACCGCCGATGCCCTGGATCGCCATGGTCGCCTCAGCGAATGTTGTTGATCGCGGCCTTCGCCGAGTCGTGACGCAGCTTGAGGATGTTCGTGAGCGCGTTGTACTCGCGGCTTTCGGTCTGCATCTGCATCTGCATCATCATCGAGCGGTCGGCCTCGGCCCGCATCGAGGAGATCATGTCCGTCATCCCCGATGGCTCGACGCCACCGCTCACCGCGGCGCGCGAGGTGCCGCCGGTGACCGTGCTGCCGTAGCCGGTTCCGGCCCCGACGACCCCGGGGTTCGCGGCGCCCTGGTTGAGGGGGACGATCCCGCTCGCGGCCGCCGAGGACGCCGACCGGCCGCTGTTGGCCAGCGCCGAGACAGCGGAGACCGCGCTGCTGATGATTGGCATCCCGGGGAGGCTCCCCAGCAGCGCCGTGCCGGCGGTCATCACCCCGTTGACGGTGTTCGAGAGCACCTGGCCGAACTCGTTCTTCGGCGTCTGACGCGGAACGGTCGGGGTGACGGAGATGCGGGTGAGGTGGCTGCTGTCCATGACTGCCTCCGGAGGATGCGAGTTGGAGGGAGCCACTTCAGGCCGCGTGCCGTTCGCAACCGGCTGGAATCACGTTCACGCCGGGTCCGGCGCGCGTCTCAGGCCCGGGACGCAGGCGTCGGAGGATTCGGATCGAAGAACGCGATCAGCGCTTCGCGCTGCGCGTGGGCGTCTTCCATCGCCAGGTCGATCAACGCCCGCGCGTACGCTCCGTCGAACAGCAGGTAGCTGGCGAGATCGGCCTGGGTGAACAGATGGCTCCGGGTGATCTTCTGCAGCATCCGGCTGGGGAAGCTCGAGTCGTCGTTGACCAGCTTCTTCGCCTTCGCCTGGGTCGCGGCGATCTCTCCCAAGTCCCTCGAGGGGCGGATCACCAGGTCGCGGACCACCCGGTAGCCCTGGCCGCGCATCTGCTTCACCGTCTGGTTTATTTGCTCGAGGAACGTCGGCCCGAACGTCTTCGTGCCGGTCTCGAGGATCCCGTTGAAGCGGTGCATCCGGTCGAGGTCGTAGTCGGTGTGGTCGAGCATCAGCGCGTTGAGGATCTTTCCCATCAGCGTCGCCGTCGAGGGGTACTCGGCCATCACCTTCGGAGGCGGCGGCGCTCCCTCGGGCCGGTGGCGCAGGGAGAGGATCATCACCCGCTCCGCTCCCAGGCGCAGGGCAGGGGAGAGCGGCGTGTTCTGCCGGACGCTGCCGTCGCAGTAGTACTCGTCGCCGATCTTCACCGACTTGAAGAGCATCGGGATCGCGGCCGAGGCGAGCGCGTGCTCCGCGCCGAGCACCGCGTCGCGCGCCTCGGTTGACGGGTCGCGGCTCCACGGTGGCAGGCCCTCTTCCTTTCGCTGGACGAAGACGATTGTCTTTCCGTCCACCACCCGGGTCGCCGACACCGACACCGCGTCGAGCAGCCCCCGGGCCAGGTTCACCGAGATCCGCGGCCACGCGGTGCGGGTGCGGACGATCTCCTCGAGGGGCGCGAGGTGGAGCAGGTCGTAGATCCGCCAGCCCTCGCGGCTCTCTTCGCGTGCCAGCTTCCAGATCTTCCGGCTGATCGTCCACAGGTCCTCGCCGTCGACCTTGTAGACCCGCTCGAGTTCGAGGTCCGTCCACAGCGAGCTCAAGATCTTCCCCTGCTCGTCGGGGGTGTCGGCCGTCGCCGCGAGGAAGCAGCTGGTGATCGCCCCGACCGAGGTTCCGCACAGCAGGTCGAAGTGGACATGGCGGCGGACCGACAGCGGCAGCTCTTCGCGCAGGTACTTGATGATCCCCGCCTCGTACGCGCCGCGCGCGCCGCCCCCGGAGCACACCAACGCCGTCTTCGGAGCAGCCACGCAGTGTCTTTACGTCAAGAAATCCGCGCCACGTTGAAGAAGTTGCGGCCGCTCCATCCCGCTCCACACTGCTTCAGGTCTGTCACTCAATGCTGGGAGCAAAACGATGATCACGATGATGGCGGTCGAAGGCGAAGTCGTTTCAACCCGCGCGCACCCCCGTGTCGACGCGACGCTGATGGTGAAGCTCAAGCTCAACGGCCGCGCGGTCTCGGCCCGGGCGCTCAACCTCTCGATGGCGGGGATGTGCCTCGAGGGCGAGTTCCACGAGGTCGGCGACGCGGTGCTCGTGGCGATTCCTCTGCCCGAAGACAAGCACGTCATCACCCACGCAATCGTCCGCCGCCGCGAGCAGGGCAAGTTGGGCCTCGAGTTCGCTCAGCTCGACTGGGAGGACATGTTCGCCCTCGCCCGTTTCCTCCACCCGCGGTTGCCTTGACCCGGCGGGGTTAAGTCCGCGCCGCCCTCAGCGACGCCACCAGGTCGAACAGCTCGGCGCCGCGAAAGGGCTTGTGGATGTAGCCGTTGGCCCCGGCCTTGGTGGCGGCCTCGACGTCGCTCTTCTTCGCCTTCGCGGTGAGCATGTGCAGCGGCACCGAGGCGGTCGACGGATCCGCCTTCAACAGCCGGCAGACGGTGATCCCGTCCATCAGGGGCAGCACCACGTCGAGCAGGATCAGATCGAACTTCGACGTGCGCGCCAGCTTCAGGCCTTCGGCGCCGTTGCTGGCGCACTCCACCTCGACGCCATCGTCGGTGAGCATGCTCCGCACCAGCTCGCGGATCACCGGCTCGTCCTCGACGACGAGGATGCGGAAAGGGGCGGGGCTCATCTGGAGGGCCGCGATTATAGGCGTTGCGGGGGCGATAAGCGCCGCCTCACCTACCGATCGACGACCACCGAGTGGGATACCAGGCCAGCGAGGAAGACGATGTTCTGTTTCTGCGCGGTCTTGAGGTTCACCAGCACCCTCGGACGGGCCTCGACCAGCGAGAAGCCGAGCACCACGCCCAGCTTCACATGGTCGCTCACCCCGGAGATTGTCAGCACCGTCGAGGTGGACGCTGCCTCGACGATCTCCGCCGTCGCCTTCGGGTCCAGCTCCGGGGCGAGGTAGATCACCTGCGGCTTCTCCGCCGCCAACGTCGCCTGGAACTTCTTCAGGTCGGTGAAGCCGACCAGCATCGGTTCGGCGGTGTACTGGCCGAGCTTCCCGGCCTGCGTCAGGGCGCTCACGAGCGCCTGCGCGCCACGCGACGGGCCTTCCTTTGCCGCCGGGTGGACCACCAGCACCTTCACCGCCGTCGCGTCCGCGGGAGCGAAGTTCGAGACGTAGGTCGACATCTTCGACAGCAGCTGCACCTGGAGCGGCACGGGCAGCTCGTCGGCCACGGCCGGCCAGGCCCAGAGCGAGATCGCGCAGAGGCTGAGGATGAGCTGGGCCGAGCGCATGGTCACAATCGCAGCGCGACCTCGGCCATCGCGCTGATCGGCGCGACAGGGTTGGTCGAGGCGCCGACGCCCCCGGTCGGCACCGGCCCGACGCTGTCGCCAATTCGCACCGAGGTGGGGACGGTGTTCAAGGAGCGCCCGGTGACGACGAGCCGCAGACCGACGCGGTCGTTGACCTTCTGCTCCACCGCGCCGCGGACGTCGATCGACCAGGGCAGCAACGGGCCCTCGACGTTGCGTGGGTCGAGCAGGGCGAGGTCGCCGGCGTAGTTGACCTTGATGCGCGGTGAGTTGAGGTTCGCCGCCACCGAGAGCCGCGGCAGGCCTTCACCCCAGGCGAACGAGACCCGCCCCGTCGCGTAGAAGTCGGGCATTCCGTCGGCCGGGAGGAAGACCGAGTTGAAGGCGCTGGATCCGAACCTGGTCAGCGCGCCGCGGCTGATCCGCGCGTCGGAGAGTTCCTGGTCGGTCTTCTGCGCGATGTCCGGCGGCAGGCGCACCCGGCCCGGCGCGTAGTTGACCGAGAGCGTGTAGTCGAGCGGCCCCGCAGCGCCCTGCCAGGCGACGTTGACCCCGGCGCTCCAGACGTTGCGCAGGTTGGCGAACTGAGAGATCCGCCCCCCGTTCACCACCACGTTGCGGGTGGTGATCATCCCGTCCCACAGCGCCGCGAAGACGGCCAGCTGCAGGTGGTCCACCCCCAACCGCTGGCTCAGGTCGAGCTCCGCTGAGTAGACGTGCTCGGGTCCGATCTGTGGGTTCGAGGTGACGAAGTCCTTAATCTCGAGGTACCGCTCGGTGATGCTCGGCGTGCGGAAGCCGGTGGAGATGACCGCCTTGACCGTGCCGTTGCGCCAGGGGCTGGTGCTGAAGGCGAGCCGCGGTGAGACCGCCGAGCCGAGGATGCCGACGTCGCCGCGGACCCCGGCGTTGATCGTCCCAAAGCCAGCGCGCCAGATGTGCTGGACATAGAGCGCGCCGTTGGGCAGCGGCGCGATGATCGGGTCGTCGAAGTCCTTCTTCGAGCCGTCGGGGGTGATCGTGCCCGCGGTGATCACGCTGCCGTCGATGAAGAGCTGGGCGCCGAGGGTCGTCACCTGCGTCCCGTCCTGCTTCCAGTCCCACGCGAAGATCGGCTCGATGAAGGGCCGGAAGTTGACGTAGTGGAGCGTGTCGAAGCACGGGGTGACGCCGACGGTGGCGAGGCAGTGCGGCCCGTCGATCGTCACCGGCACCAGCGTCGCCTTCGAGTCGAAGACCACCATGTAGGCGCGCAGCGAGAGGTCGCCGCGCGAGCCGACGTGGTCCTGCCAGGTCGCGTCGAGCATGTACTCGGGCTCGGAGGCGGTGCTGTTGCCGCTCGACTCGATCGGCCCGGTGCCGCTCGTCAGGCCGAAGGCGACCGTGGAAAGGAAGGTCCACTTGCCCCAGGTGGCCCGCGCGAAGAGCCGCGTGTGGAGGTCCCGGTTGAACACGTCTTCCCGGGTGAAGCCGGTGGTCGGGTCTAGATACTCGTCGACGCCGGACCGTGGCCGCCAGACCGAGCGGCCTTCCTGGCGATCCCACCGGAGCGCGAAGTGCCAGGCGAGCTCGAACGGCTTGCCGCGCAGCTGGAACGTCTGCCCGCCGTAGGCCGCGGCGCGGCCCCAGACTTCTCCCCACGAGGTGTCCCGGGCCCACCTGTCGGCCGGCGTGCCGGCGCTGACCTGGCCGACGACAGTGGTCTTGCCTTCGAGCGACGCGGCGGACCGGGTGACGACGTTGACCACTCCGAGCATCGCGCTGTTGCCGTAGATGACCGAGCCGGGCCCGAGGACGATCTCGATGTGGTCCACCAGCTCGATCGGCATCATGTACTGCTGGGTACCGCGCGCCGTCTTCGCGCTGCCGCCCGCCTGGTTGCCGTCGATCAGCACCGCGAGGTGGAGGCCGATGTTGTCCGAGAGGTAGCCGCGCGCTCCGAACGCCGCGTTGAGCCGGTCGTCGTACTCGTAGCTGGTCATTCCGTGGCCGAGGAAGCGAATCGCCTCTTCGACCGACTGGATTCCGTAGCGCTTGAGATCGGTGCCGGTGATCGTCCAGGTCGTCCCCGGCGCGTCGCTGGTGCTCTCGGCGGTGCGGGAGGCGGCGGAGACCACCGGTTCGGCGAGCAGGCTCTCGAGGCCCGCCTCGTCGGGCGCGGCGGGTCCACTCGAGGGGGCCGCTGGCTCGGGAACTGCCGCGGGGACGCCGGCGTCGGGGTCGGCCTCATCGGCCAGGGCTTGCAACGGGAAGAGACAGATCAGCGCGGCCGCGACAGCCTCCGCGAACCGCGGGTGAGCATTTGGGGCCATTGCTTGGGGCGGACTCTTGCCCGGAGCGCGCGCTTACGCGAGCGCGAAATGACGGCTACTCGTAGGCGAGCGCCTCGACGACATCGAGGCCTGCCGCCCGCCGCGCCGGGTAGATGCCAGAGAGCACGGCGCAGACGGTGGCGGCGGACAGGATCTGGCCCGCCACCTGCCACGGAAAGAGGAAGGGGAAGTTCCAGCCCGTCGACTGGATCCCCACCACCTTGGTCAGCGTGAAGCCGAGGAGGAACCCGAGCAGCGTGCCCATCATCCCTCCGGTGAGGCCGATCAGCGCTGCCTCGCCGATGAACAACCGCATCACGTGGCCCTTGCCGGCGCCGATCGCCCGGAGCAGGCCGATCTCCCGGGTGCGGTCGAGCACCGCGGCGAGCAGGGTGTTGATCACCCCGAGCAGCGCGAGCACTACCGCCACGCCTTCCATCGCGTAGGTGACGGCGAAGGCGTTCGAGACCAGGTCATAGGCCTCTTTGCGAAGCTCGATGTTGCTGAGCACGTAGAGGTCGTGCTTCTTGCCGAACTTCTCGGTGATCTCCTTGCGCACCGCTTCGATCTTCGTCAGGTCCTTCATGTAGATCTGAAAGGTGTCGACCAGCGAGTCGTTGAACTCCTGGGAGAAGTACTTTCGATCCATGAAGACGGTGCCCTGGTCCGAGCTGTAGTCGACGATGATCGCGCCGACCTTGTACTGGCGATCGCCGGTGGGAGTGACCATCGTGAAGGAGCTGCCGGGGTGAAGCTCCCGCCGCCGCGCGAGGTTCTCGCTGACGGTGACGAAGCCCTGGGCGCGCTCATCCGGCGTCGGCAGGTGGCCCTCGGTGACCTCGGGGCTGCCGCGCAGGTTGTAGACCTCGGGGTTGAGCGAGATGATGTAGACGCGCAGCCCGAGCACGTCGGCAGGGTAGATCCGCACCAGGTCGACCTTGTCGACGCCGTCCATCTTCATCAGGTCCGCTTCCAGGTCCGCGTTCATCGGCGTGTTCTGGACGCCGCCGATCTTCGCCGAGGAAGTGACGAACAGGTCAGCGGGGATCGACTGATCGATCCACTTCTCCGAGCTCTTCTGAAACGAGCCGACGAAGGCGGCGATGCAGATCGTCATCCCGACGCCGATCGACAGCGCGGAGACCGGCACCGCGGTGCGCACGGGGGCGCGGGCGAAGTTGTCGGCGGCGAGCCGGCCGGCGATCCCCAGCGCCCGCTCCGAAGGCCATTGGTAGACCCGCTGCAGCGCCCTCAAGACCAGCGGCGACACCAGCGTCACCACCATGATGATCAGGAACATCGCGAGGTACCCGCCGACCGGGAAGTTCTCGGTGGGCGGGGGGATCAGCGTCGCCGGGTAGATGCCGAGGGCGAAGATCACCGCGAGCGCCGTCGGCCAGGACTTGAGCCCCGCCAGGTCGGCTCCGGCGGCGACGTCGCGGCGCAGCGCCTCGACCGGCTGAATCGCCGACGCGACGATCGCGGGGCGAAGCGCGGCGAAGATGCTCCCGAAGATTCCCAGCGCCGCGCCCATCACCATCTCCCTCGGGCCGACCGCGACGTCCTTGGCGTTCACCTGGATGTAGATCGAGGAGATCGTCCCCGAGACCCAGCTGATCGCGACCCGGGCCACCACCGTGCCCAGCGGGATTCCCACCACCGTGCCGAACACGCCCAGCACCGCAGCCTCGAGGGTGAAGAGGGTGCGGATCCGGCGCTTGGTCGCCCCGAGCGCCCGCAGGGTCCCGATCTCCCGGCGGCGCTGAACCACGCCGATCGCCACCGTGTTGTAGACGAGGAAGATCCCCACCAGCAGCGCCACCGCCGAGCCGAGGTTCAGGCCCAGCTGGAAGCTGCGCACCATCTTCTCCACGCTCTGGCCGCGGCGATCAGGGCGGTCGATCTCCATCCCCGGGCCGGCGAGCTGTTCGAGGCGCGGCTTGAGCTCGTCGAAGCCGTTCTTGCTCGCCATCGCGACGTCGATCCGGTCGATGTTCCGCCCGCGGTTGAACGCCGCCTGCGCCGAGCCGACGTACATCACGCCGACAGAGCCCCCGAACGCTTTGATCGGCCCGGTCTCCTTGAGCAGGCCGTGGATGAAGAAGGTCTGGGCCCCGGTCGAGGTGAGCAGGCTGAACGAGTCGCCGGTCTTGAGGTTGTGCTCCCGGGCGAACCGTTCGCTGACCATCATCTGATCGATGGAGTTCATGAAGCCCAGGTCGTCGGCGAGCGCGTGGACGTCGCGATCGACGCCCTCGTAGCTGCGGAAGAAGCCGTCATCGAGGAAGTCGATGCCCATCACGTACAGGCTCTCGCCCGGAGAGCCGTTGACCGGCGCGATCGCCGTCAGGCTCCCCGCCGCGTGGGCCACGCCTGGCGCCGCCTTGATCTTCTCCAGCAGCGCGTCGTCGAAGCCCACCGGGGTGCCGGCGATGGTGAGGTCCGCCTTGCCGGCGATGGTGTCGATGGTCGAACGGAACGCATCCATCACCGACTGGTTGATCGCCGCGATCCCCACCATCGTGGCGACGCCGACCGCGATCCCCAGCACCGTGAGGCAGGTGCGACGCGGCGAACGGTAGAGGTGACGGATCGAGACCAACTGCAGCAAGGCGAGCATCGGGGCCGAGAACCTAACTGGCCGGCGCGCGATTGGCTCGACGTTTGGGGCGGATCAGGCCGCGACGGCGCGGGTGAGCTCGTCGCCGACGATCTTCCCATCGGCCAGCCGGACGATGCGATCGCCGACCTCGGCCGCCCGCGGGTCGTGCGTCACCATCACCACCGTGAGGTTCCGCGCCCGGGTGGCCTCGCGAATCAGCTGCAGCACCTCGGTGCCGGTGCGCGAGTCGAGGTTGCCGGTGGGCTCGTCGGCGAGCAGCAGCGCCGGCTCGGTGAGCAGCGCGCGGGCGACCGCGACCCGCTGCATCTCTCCGCCCGACAGCTCGTCGGGGCGGTGGTGGTCGCGCCCCTTGAGGCCGACCGACTCGAGCAGGGCGTGGGCCTTGCTGGTCATCTTGGCGCGCGTCTTCCCCGCCAGCAGCGCCGGGAGGATCACATTCTCGACCGCGGTCAGCGTCGGCAGCAGGTTGAAGAACTGGAAGATGAAGCCGAGGCGATCACGCCGGAACTGTGAGAGCTGATCGTCGGGCAGCTTCGCGATGTCCCGGCCCTCGATGCTGAGGCTGCCGCTGGTGGGGACGTCGAGCGCGCCGAGGAGGTTGAGCAGCGTCGACTTTCCCGAGCCGGAGGCGCCCATCACCGAGAGGAACTGCCCCTTGGGCACCGTCAGCGTGTCGAGCGACAGCGCCCGCACCTCCGTCTTGCCCCGGCGGTACACCTTAATCGCGTTTCGCACTTCGATCACAGCGGGGTCACTCCTTCGCGCTCCGTCCACCCTTCGAGGCCGTTGGGTAACCGGATGCGTGCAAACTTGCCCGACTCTTCCATCAGCCTCACCTTGAGGCCACTGTGCACTTCGAACGCGACTTTCGCGTTCTCCCCGGGGAACTCCCGCACCCGCGCGGTCGAGGGTTGTACCACCGCTTCGATCACCGTCTGCGCCACCCAGGCGTGGATCCCGACCCCGGCCCCGGCGGTCACCCCGGCGCTCAGCAGGAGCCCGGCCAACAAACCCACTGCCAGCCGGCCGCGGGTCAGCCGGGACATCGCCCACAGCAGCGCGAACCCCAGCCACCAGGTGGCGAGGAAGATCACCGACAGCAGCCGTTCGTTGGTCGCGTGGGCGAGCCGTTCGAGAAACGGCTCTTCGCTGCCGGCGCCGACCACCTGGTCGACCATTTGTTTTCGGGCGAAGGTGAGGTTCGCCTCGATGTCGTCGTCGCGAGCGATTCGCCGCGCACGCTCGAGGTAGACGACCGCGTCGCCGAGCTCTCCCGCGGCGAGGCAGGTGGTGCCGAGGTTGAAGAGGACGTCGGGGCCACCCATGCCGCGATCGAGCAGCTTGAGGTAGCCCGCCTTCGCGCCCGCCCAGTCCTGCTTGTAGTAGGCGTCGTTGGCCTGGGCGAAGACCGCCTGGGCCTCGTCGGGGGTGTAGTAGCTGGCCTGGCTGAGCAGGGCGGTGACGAGCAGGGCGATCATCTGAGGTCCCACGCCTCCATCGCCGCGGCCGCATCATCGAGCGTCTTGGAGCGCGCCGCTGCTTCGCCCATGCCCGGTGCGAAGCGGCCCATGTCGCACGTCTCGAGCACCGCCATCACCCGGGCCCGCACCGCGTCGGCGATCGCCGCGCCGGCCATCAGCGCCTCGATCTGCTCGCGGCGCAGGCCGGTCACCGGCGTCGACAGCTTGGCCTCGAGGAAGGAGACGAGCGCTTTCTCCACCTCGGCATAGAAGTCCGCGGTCTTCCCCGAGCCGAGCAGCTTCTGGGCGCCGCCGAGCCTCGCCCGCGCCGCGCGCGCCTGCCGCCGCCGGATCGCGGCCGGGTCGTTCTTCATCAGCGAGCGGCGGGCGAAGCCGAACAGCCCAAAGCCCAGCGACAGCCCGAGCGGCCCGAGCGCCAGCGGGAGGAAGTACCACTGCACGAACAGCGGCGGCGCAGGCGTCCTGAACGCGCCGGTGTGGCGCAGCGACTTCAGGCCGCTGGCGATGAGCTGGTTCTTCAGCGACGGGTCGTCGTTCACCGGGCCGATGCCCGCCGGCGCCACCGTGGCGCCGTCCTTCCCTGCGCTCACCGTGAGGTTGATCGGGTCGGTCTTCGATTCTTCGAAGCGCTTCGTCTCGGGGTTGAAGTACGAGATGCCCAGCCCGGGCAGGGTGAAGGTTCCGGTCTGCTGCGCGAGGACGATGTACTCGATCGTCCGTTTCCCCCCCAGCGCCCCTGCGTTCTGCGTCAGCCGGTCGTTGGTCTGGGGCTCGTAGATCTTCAGCGCCCTGGGGCCGGTCAGCGCGGGCACCGATGCGTTCCTCAGGTTCCCCTTCCCCTCGAGGATCACCTTCACCGTCACCGGCTCGCCGAGGGTGATCCGGGTCTGGGTCACCTCGGTCGACAGGCGCCAGCGGCCGACGTTCGAGCTGTTCCCCCCTTTGGGCAGCGGCTTCACCTTCAGCGTCAAGACGTTGCCGCGACGGTGGAGCCGGTGGCCGGCGAAGAGGTAGCCGGTGGTGATCTCCGCCTCGGCCGCGTCCACCGTCAGGGCTCCGGCCTTCATCGGGAACAGCGCCCGCTTCCGCAGCAGGTACGCCTGGTAGGGCACGCCGTTGATCGTCGTCTGCTTCGGGGCCAGCTGGGTCGGCGACTCGACGTCCTCGCTCCAGAAGCCCTCGAGCTTGGGCATCGTCACCGAGTCCACCGACGAGATGTCGAAGCGGGAGTAGATGGTCAGCGTCAGCGTCGCCTGCTCGCCGAGGAACACCTCGTCCTTGTCGAGCGAGGCGCGGAGGAAGAGGTCGGAGTCCGAGCGCGGGATCTGCGGCTCCATGCCGGGGAACATGCCGCCGAAGGGGTCGTCTTCTCCCAGCGCCGCGAAGGGGCTCTGCGGCTGTTGCCGCGAAGGCTGTGGCGGCGGCGCGGTGGTGCGCCCCTTGGTGACCTCGATCTTGATCGCCTCGGTCTTGTAGTTGCGCGAGGCGGTCGAGAGCACCGCCGGGGGAATGGTGACGGTTCCGGCGCGGGTGGCCCGCATCACCAGGGTGTGCTTCTGGAGGCGCTTGATGATCCCGGCTCCGCCGGTACCGATCGAGTAGCTCATCTGCGTCGACTGGCCGCGCGAGAGGACCTCGAGATCGTTGCCGGCGGGGAACTGCAGCGTCGCGCCTTCGGGGGCGTCAGAGACGACGATCGTCAGGTGAAAAGTGTCTTCGGTGCCGACCTTGTCGCGGTCCACCGTTTGATAGAACTCCACCTCCGCCAGGGCAGGCGTCGCGGCCAACAGCAATGCCAGCGCGCTAGTAGTCCTTGCCATTCGCTCTCTTGGTGCGCTTCTGCTGGAAGCGCCAAAGCTGGAGATTCTTCTCGCTGTTCTTCATCGAGTCCAACAGCTTCTCCGCGTCGACCTTCGACATTCCGATGCCGCCGTCGCGCTGATCGTCCGCCTCCGCGCCCGCGGAGCCTCCGTCTTCCTGGCCGTTGCCGCCGTCGCTGCCGCCGTCGCCGAGCTGATCGCCTTCCTGACCCGCGTCGCCCTGCTTGTCGCTCTGGCCGTTTCCGCCGTCGCCCTTGCCGCCGTCTCGCCCGCCGTCTCCCTGGCCCTGACCGCCACCATCTGCTCCGCCGTCGCCGCTGCCGCCATCGGCGCCTCCATCGGAGCCGCCGTCTCCTCTTCCGGCATCGCCCGCGCCGCCGTCGCCGCGACCGGCGTCCATTCCTCCGTCGCGCTGGCCGCCGTCGGGACCCGCGTCGGGCCGGCCGGCGTCGGCCTTGCCGCCGTCGGGTGTGCCCCCGTCCTGGCCCGCCGAGTCCTGCTTGGGGGGCAAGTCGCGCAGCAGCACCTCGAGGTTGTGGCGGGCGAGCGTGTCCTTCGGGTCGAGGCGCAACGCGCGGCGGTACTCGGCGATCGCTTCCTTCTTCTTGTCGGTGGCCGCCAGGACGTTGCCCAGGTTGTAGTGAATCTTCTGCGCCAGCTCGCCCTTGTCGACGGCCAACGCCTGGTTGAACGCCTGAAGCGCCTCTTCATTTCGACCCAGCTTGTGCAACGCGGCGCCGCGGTTGAAGGGGACGGCGGCGTTGCCGGGGAGCACCTTTTCCGCCGCTTCGAACTTCTGCAGCGCCTGCTCGTACTCGCCGCGGTCGAACGCCTCCATCCCCTCATCGACCAGGGGGTGGTTCTTCTCCAGCGGGCCCATCGCCCAGGCGGGCACGGCGCAGACCAGCGCGAGCGCCAGGCCCTTCACTTGCGCCTCCAGGAGGGCACGGAGAGGAAGGCGAGGGCGAGCGCGATCAACCCGGCGAGGACGAACGGCTGGAACATCTCTGCGTAGCGGACGGTGAGCCGGCTCTCGAGCTCGCTCTTCTGCAGCTTGTCGACCAGCTGCACCACCTCGCTCATCGCCACCGACTTCGGCTGGTAGAAGAACTGGCCGCCGGTGGCCTCGGCGACGCGCTCGAGGCCGGCGCGATCGAGGCGGGTCATCACCGTCGTCCCGTTGTCGTCTTTCTTGTAGCCGGTGACCTCGCCCCGCTTGTTGAGGATTGGAATCGGCTCACCCGCCTCGCTGCCGATGCCCACCGCGAGCACCCGGGCGCCGGCCTCCTTGAGCGCGTCGACGCCCTGGGTGATCTCGCCCTCGAGATCCTCTCCGTCGGAGATGAGGACGATCACCTTGTCCTTCGAGCCGCGGTCGGCGTTGTCGAGCACCTGTCTCGACAGCAACAGCGCCGCGCCGATGTTGGTTCCCCCCTGGGGCATCGCGTCGGGGTCGATCGCCCGCAGGAACATCTTCGCCGCGGCGTAGTCGCTGGTGAGCGGGCACTGAATGAAGGCGTCGCCAGCGAAGGCGACGATCGCCACCCGGTCGCCCTTGAGCTCGTCGAGCAGGGTGGTGAGCTCGAGCTTGGCGCGCTCGAGGCGCGAGGGCTGGACGTCGCGGGCGAGCATCGACTTGCTGGCGTCGATCGCCACCACCACGTCGATGCCGCGGCGCTTGGTCAGCTCGGAGTGGCTGCCGCACTGCGGCTGGGCGAGGGCAAAGCCGAAGCACAGCAGCCCCACGGTGTAGAGCGACGACTGCAACGAAGGCAGCGCCACCGAGACGCCCGGCGCCAGCGTCATCCCCAGGCGAGCGGAGATCGCCTTCTCCACCCGCGCCCGGCGGGTGAGCGCGTAGGCCAGGGCGATCGCCCCGAGCGCGGAGGCGACCCCGAGGGTGACGAGGTAGAGCGGGTGGGCCAGCCCCAGCT
>JAYVRT010000470.1:0-5723 GCA_043776025.1 Archangiaceae bacterium
CACCAGGTCGCAATCGGGCATCCGCCCGACGTTGAGCGGGGCGCTGGAGTCGACCGGGGGGAGCGTGGCAACCACCAGGTCGTCGAACTCGAACAGCAACGAGACCTCGTCGGCGCTCTGGGTGCGCTTCACCGCCACGGTGCGCTTGGCGCCCAGCTCGAGCGCTTTCTGCTGGCGGATCAGGTCCGGTGGCCGTTGCACCAGCACGAACGGGCCCAGCTGCCGCTCGAATTCCACGCGACTCATCGTCCCGGCGATCCTATGAAGTTCTTTCACCGACAGCACGGGGCGCACGCTAGACCTGTGGCGGTCTGTTTCGCTAGGTTCCGCCGCTTCGAGGGCATCATTCACGGGACGTCATGGCCGACACTGTACCGATCACCATTCAGGGGCTTCGCAAGCTCAAGGACGAGCTGAAGCTGCTCACCTCCGTCGAGCGCCCGAAGATCACCCACGAGATCGAGGTGGCGCGCGCCCACGGCGATCTCAAGGAGAACGCCGAGTACCACGCTGCCAAAGAGAAGCAGAGCCACATCGAGGGCCGGATCATGGACATCAACGGCCAGCTGGCGCGGTGCGAAGTCGTCGACACCTCGAAGTTCAAGGGCACGAAGAAGGTCGTCTTCGGGGCGACTGTCGAACTGACCGACACCGAGACCGACAAGCACGTCACCTACCGGCTCGTCGGCGAGTACGAGTCGGACATCAAGCGCAAATGGATCAGCATCGCGACCCCCGTCGGCCGCAGCCTGGTCGGCAAAGAGGTCGGCGACACCGCGATGGTCCAGAGCCCGGGCGGGGCCCGCGAGTACGAGATCCTCTCGGTGATCTTCGAGGATGGCGACTAGCGGTCATCCTCTCGCCGCCCTGCTCGGGCCGCTGCGCTACGCCTGCGCTCGAGACTTCTCGAACCTGGGCTCGGTCAAACAGCTGGGCACAGCGATCAGCGGGGCGTTGGACCGGGCCGGCGACGCCGTCAAGCCCGCGACCCTCGCCGCGCTCCGGGCCCAGCTGCCGTGGGTCGACGACCGCGACCCGGCGGTGCGCAAGAACGCGCTTCAGCACGTGCTGGTCGCGCTGCGCGATGACGGCCTGCCGATCGACTTTCTCCCCCAGACTCCGCCTCGGCCCGAGTTGGTCCTCTCGGAATTGGAGTCCGCGCCGTCGCCGCCCCCCCGGGCGACGGTGCCTCGGCCGCCGCGCAAGCCGACGGTCACGAAGAAGAAGAATCCCCCACCCGAGCCGAAGGACGAGGACGGCCCGGCGCGGATGCTGTCGATTGCCCCGGCCTCGGGGCCGCTGGCGACTCCTCTCAACCAGCTCGGGTGGCGCTTGAGCCCGCGGTTGGTCGGCCTGCTCAACAAGAAGGGAGTCCGCAAGGTCGGCGACGTGCTCTTCCTGCTCCCCCGGGTCTATGAGGACCGCCGCCAGCTCAAGCAGATCGCCCAGCTGCGCTCGGGTGAGCGGGGGACGATCGTCGCTACCGTTCGCCGCGCCGAGGAGCAGCGTGGGCGCGGCGGCCGCGGCACCTTTCGCGCGGTGCTCTCCGACGCCACCGGCAGCATCGCCGCCACCCACTACCAGACGGGGCCCTGGCTCAAGGCGAAGTACCCGATCGGCAAGCGGCTCGTCGTCTCGGGAGAGGTCCGCCAGACCAGCTGGGGCTGGGAGATTCCCCACCCGGAGATCGAGCCCGCCGACGACATCGACAGCTCGCCGATTCACTTCAACCGGGTCGTGCCGGTGTACCCGGGCTTCGAGCGCCACGAGCAGCGCGCCCTGCGCGAGCTTGCCTTCAAGGTCGCCGACAAGTTCGCCGGCACGCTCGAGGAGCCGCTGCCGGAAGCGCTGCAGCAGCGGCACGGTTTGATGACCCTCGCCGATGCGCTGCGGTACCTGCACTTTCCTCCCGCCGACGCTCCGCTCGACGCGCTCGACGCCCACCGCAGTCCTGCCCACCGCCGGCTCGCCTTCGACGAGCTGTTCTTCCTCCAGCTCGGCCTCGCGCTGCGCCGCCAGGGGGTGAAGGTGCAGCCGGGCATCGCCTTCGATACGTCTCCGCGCCGGCAGGAGATCGCCTTGAAGCTGCTGCCTTTTCAACTCACCGGCGCCCAGGCGAGGGTGGTAGGGCAGCTGGGCCGCGATCTCGCGCGCGCCGAGCCGATGAACCGCCTGCTGCAGGGAGACGTCGGCTCGGGGAAGACCGCGGTCGCCGTCGTCGCCGCCGCGCTCGCGCTGCAGGATGGCTACCAGGTGGCGGTGATGGCCCCCACTGAGATCCTCGCCGAGCAGCACCACCGCACCTTCGCGAAGATGCTCGCGCCCCTGGGGAAGACCGTCAGCCTGATGACCGGCAGCGCCCTGCCCAAAGCGCGCCGCGCCCAGCGCGAGGCGCTGGCCACCGGCAAGGTGTCGGTGGCGATCGGCACCCACGCGCTGATTCAGGAAGGCGTCGAGTTTCAGAAGCTGGGGCTGGTGGTGATCGACGAGCAGCACCGCTTCGGGGTGCTGCAGCGCCACCTGCTGATGGCGAAGGGGCCAAGGCCTGACACCCTGGTGATGACCGCGACGCCGATCCCCCGCACCCTCGCGATGACGCTCTACGGGGACCTCGACGTCTCGGTGATCGACGAGCTGCCTCCGGGGCGGACCCCGATCGAGACCCGGGTCTACGTCGAAAAGGCGCGGCCCCGCGCCTACAGACGGTGCAGGCCGAGCTCGACCAGGGCCGCCAGGCGTACGTCGTCTACCCGCTGGTCGAAGAGTCGGAGAAGGTCGACCTCGCCGACGCGACGAAGGGCGCCGAAGAGCTCAAGGTTCACTTTCCCCGCGCGCGCATCGGCCTGCTGCATGGGCGGATGAAGAACGACGAGAAGGACGCGGTGATGTCCGCGTTTCGCGCCCATCAGCTCGATCTGCTCGTCTGCACCACCGTGGTCGAGGTCGGCGTCGACGTGCCCAACGCCTCGGTGATGGTGATCGAGGCCGCCGAGCGCTTCGGGCTCTCCCAGCTGCACCAGCTGCGCGGCCGGGTCGGGCGCGGCGCGGCGAAGTCGTGGTGCTTCCTCATCGCCGGGTACGCGAAGAGCGAGGTCGCGACCACCCGGCTGAAGGTGATGGAAGAGAGCACCGACGGCTTCGTCATCGCCGAGAAGGACCTCGAGCTGCGCGGCCCCGGCGAGTTCCTCGGCACCCGCCAGAGCGGTGTCCCCGAGCTGGCGGTGGCCAACCTCGGCCGGGATCAGGTGCTGCTCGGCGAGGCACAGGACGAGGCGCGGGCGATCGTCGCCCGCGACCCGGAGCTCCTGCTGCCCGAGCACCAGCGGCTGGTGCGCGCGCTCGAGGAGCGCTGGGAAGGAAGGCTGAAGCTGGCGCGGGTGGGGTGATAGGGTTCCGGGCGAGATGATCGCGTGTCCGGTGTGTGAGCATCAGCAGGATCTCGGGTTCGAATGCGACGTCTGCGGCAAGGATCTCTCGGCGGTGCTGGGGATGATCGGGTCCCCGCCGGTGCGGATCGAGAAGATGACCGAGCTCGAGGTCACCATCCCCGACCGGGTGGGCGAGGTGCAGGTCGAACGCGCCGCCGACGTCGAGGTCACCGCGTTCGCCAGGGTGGACGCGGTGGCGTCGGCGCCGGTGCCCGACTTCGAAAGCACGGTCGCGGAGAAGATCGGCGAGATCGCGGTCCTGCCGGTCGACGACATGACCGAAGACCGCGCTCCCGACGACGGGGTGCGCACCGCGATCGGCCAGGGGCCGCTCACCTGTCGCTATTGCAAGACGGTGCAGGCCCTCGGCTCGGGGATGATCTGTGAGCGCTGCGGCATGCGTCTTCCGATCGTCGCCGCCGCGCCGGTGGCGGTGGTGGCCAAGCGGAAGGAGACCGTGTGGGCCCGCTGCCGGTCCTGCGGCGCCACCGCCCGGGGCGGCGAGCGCTGCGGCGACTGTGGCCGCGAAGTCCCGATGCCCGATGCTTAACCGGCCCGCTCTGGTAGGGTCCGCCCGCTTTGGAAACCGGTACCCCAGCCCCCGAGGAAGCGCTCGATGCCCTGCAGCGTGAGCTGTCGGCGCGCGACAGCGTGCTCCAGTTCGCCCACGCCGCGATCGCCCTGATCCTCGCGCTTATCTCCGCGGGGGTCTCGGCGAAGATGTTCTGGGACCTCGAGCTCGACAAGGTGGTGTTTCCGGTGCCGGTGGCGATCTTCTCCGCGGTGGCCTTTGTCTACGCCGCAGTTCGCTACCTGCTCGGCCGACGGGCCCTGAAGAAGGAGCTCGTCAGCTTCGCCCAACTGCAGACCCTTCGCCGCCAACTGAACCGCGACGACGCCTCATTGATGCTGCCGCGATGACCTCGAGCAGAGCCCGCGGCCGTTTCGTGGTGATCGAAGGCCTCGACGGCGCCGGGACGACCACCCAATGCGCCGCGCTCGCCAGGGCGCTGCGCGCCCAGGGCCGCGAGGTGGTGACCACCCGCGAGCCGTCCGACGGGCCGATCGGCACGATGATTCGCCAGGCGCTCACCGGACGCCTCAGTTTGTCCCAGGGCAAGGGGCCGCTGACCCCCGAGACGCTCGCGCTGCTCTTCGCCGCCGATCGGGTGGACCATGTCGCCAGTCAGATCGAGCCTGCGCTCAACCGGGGAGCGGTGGTGCTCAGCGATCGCTACCTGCTCTCGTCGCTCGCCTACCAGGGCGCGCAGGTGCCGATCGGCTGGGTGGCCGAGATCAACCGGCGCGCGCGCACGCCTGGGCTGACCCTCTTCCTCGAGATCGAGCCGACGGCCGCCGCGAAGCGCCGCGCCGCGCGGGGGGGCAACCCCGAACTGTACGAGACGCTGTCGATCCAGCGGCGCACCGCCAAGCAGTACCGGGCCGCGATCGCCCTGCGCCGCAAGGCGGGAGAGACGATCGTCGTCCTCGACGGCGGCGGGTCGGCGGAGGAAGTGACCCGCCAGGCGCTGGTCGAGCTGAGGAAGCGGCTCTGATGCGCTCCGGGGCGGCGGCGGTGGTGATCGGCAACGAGGTCCTCACCGCCAAAGTCACCGAAGCCAACGGCGCATGGCTGATCCAACGGCTGCGCGAGCGCGGGGTGCTGCTCCAGTCGGTGCACTTCGTCCTCGACGACGTCGACGCGATCGTCGAGGCCGTCGCCGCCGCGCGCCGTCGCGCCCAGTGGGTGTTGACCTCGGGCGGCATCGGCCCGACCCACGACGACGTCACCGTGCGGGCCGTGGGGCTCGCGCTCGGGCGCAAGGTGGTGCGCCTGCCCGAGATGGAAGCACTGGTGCGTGAGCACTATGGCGCCGGGATCACCCCCGAGGCGCTGCGACTCGCCGAAGCGCCCGAGGGCTCGGAGCTCGTCCACCAGCCACAGGCGCGCTACCCGGTGCTGGTGTGCGATCACGTCTACATGCTGCCCGGGGTGCCCCAGCTGTTCCGGCTGCAGCTGGAGACCGTGCTCGCCCGGTTCGAAGGCCGGCCCGGCCACCTGACGGTGCTCTACCTCGGCGCGGTCGAGGCGGAGATCGCCGGGGCGCTCGATCGGATCGCCCTCGACATGCCTGAGGTCGCCATCGGCTCGTACCCCAACTTCGATCCCGACGCCGGCTACCGGGTGAAGCTCACCGTCGAGCACGCCGACGAAGCGCCGGTCGCCCGGGCGATCGCGCGCCTCGAGGCCGAGCTCCCGGCCGGTTCGGTGATCCGCAAGGAGTAGCGCTCAAC
>JAYVRT010000471.1:0-21709 GCA_043776025.1 Archangiaceae bacterium
GTCCCCATCGAGGCGATCTGCAGCACCAGGTTGGTCAGGTTGCGGGGGGTGAGGAAGTACGGGTTCAACGCCTGGAAGGTCGCCGCGATCAACACCAGGCCGATCGCCACCGGCAGCGCGCCGAGGTCCCTGCGCCGAAGCCAGGTCCCGACGGCGCCGCTCACGCCGAGGCTCCGGTGATCGCCGCGACGATCTGCTCACGGCTGACGGCGTTTACCGCGTACGAGCCGACCCGCCGGCCCTGGCGGAGCACCACGACCCGGTCGCAGGCCTCGAAGACGTCGGCGAGGTTGTGGCTGATCACCACCACGCCCTTGCCCTGCTCCTTCAAGCGCTGGATCAGCTCCAGCACCTGCCGCGTCTGCGCCACGCCGAGCGCCGCGGTGGGCTCGTCGAGCAGCACCACCCGCGCGTTCCACATCACCGAGCGCGCGACGGCCACCGACTGCCGCTGGCCCCCGGAGAGCGCCGACACCGGCGCCCGGACGTCAGGCAGGGTCACCCCGAGGCCGCCGAGGACCTTCAGCGTCTGCTGCTCCATCGCCAGCTCGTCGAGCGCGGGGCGGCCGAGCTCCCGTCCGAGGAAGAGGTTGGCGACGACGTCGAGGTTCTCGCAGAGCGCGAGGTCCTGGTAGACGGTGGAGATCCCCAGCTCGGCGCGCTGCCGGGGCCCGAGCCGCCCGACTGCAGCGCCCCCGAGACGGATCTCTCCCGCGTCGGGCGGGTAGATGCCGGCGATCGCCTTCACCAGGCTCGACTTGCCGGCGCCGTTGTCCCCCACCAGCGCCACCACCTCGCCCGCGTCGACCTCGAAGTCGACCTCGGCCAGCGCCTGCACCGCGCCGAAGCGCTTGCTGACCTGGCGGACCTCGAGCAGCACTACAGGCCCGCGGCCTTGCACGCCTCGGCATAGGCGCTGGTGCAGATCTGCGCCGGGGTCCAGAAGCCGTCCTGGAACACCGTCTGCTTCACGTTCGCCTTCGTCACCGCGATGGGCTCGAGGAGAATCGAAGGGACCTGAATCTTTCCGTTGTTCATCGTCACGCCGTGGGTCCGCTCGAGGGGAAGCGGGGCGCCGCCGGCGACGAGCACCGCCAGCTCGGCCGCGGTCTCCGCCTGGAGGCGAATCGCCTTGTAGATGGTCATGTACTGCTCGCCCGCCAGCACCCGCTGGATCGCCGCCTGCTCGCCGTCCTGCCCGGTGACCGGCGGCAGCGGCGAGACGCCCGCCGCCTTCGCCGCGGCGATCACTCCCCCGGCGGTGCCGTCGTTCGCCGCGTAGACGCCGTCGAGCTTCTTTCCCCCGAGCGCGGTCAGCGCCTGGGTCATCTCTTCCTGGGCCTTGTCCGGGCTCCAATCCGGGGTGTCGTACTCCGCGGCGATCGTCACCTTGCCGTCGAGCACCCCGTGGGCGCCCTTCATCAACAGCGTCGCGTTGTTGTCGGTCGGCGCGCCGTTGATCATCACGATCGTCGGCTTCTCGATGCCCTTGAGCGCCTCCAGCAGGGACTCCGCCTGCCGCTTGCCGATCGCCTCCGCCTCGAAGGAGATGAAGCAGTCGACCGCGTCGGAGCCGAGGATCAACCGGTCGTAGGCGATCACCTTCACCCCCTGGGCCCGGGCCTTCTCGGCGATGGTGCGCGCCGACGCCCCGTCGACGGCGTCGATCACCAGCACCTTCGCGCCGTTGGTGAGCGCCGCCTCGGCCTGGGACAGCTGCCGCGCCGCATCTTGGTTCGCGTTGCCGTAGATCAGCTCACAGTCGGCGCACAGCTGCTTGAGCTTCGCCTCGAAGATCGGCCGGTCTTGCGTCTCGTAGCGCGCGGTCTTCGCCTCGGGCAGGAGCAGCGCGACCCGCTTCGTCGCCGCCTTCTTACAGCCGGGCAGCACCACCGCCGAGATCAACACCGCGAGCCAGAGCAGTCGGATCATCCGCCACACATACCGCGCTTCGCCCCTTCAGGGAGACGGCTCTTCCTCGAGCTCCTTCTCCACCGCCGGGGTGTTGCCGCTGCTCCAGTCGTGCGCCAGCTTTTCCCACTTCGCGTACTCGTCGAGCTGCCGGGGAAACCGTTCAGTGACGAGGCGGCCGAGCTCCGCTTCGGATGCGGGCGGAACACGCTCGCGCAGGTCCCGGGCAAACTCGAGCGCGGTGCGGTAGCGATCCTCGGGCCGCTTCGCCAGCGCCTTGTTCACCACCTCCCAGACGGGGCCGGGCATCCCGGGGGGGCGAGGGAGCACGTCGTTGACGATCGACATCATCGTCAGCGTGTCGTTGCCCTTGTCGAACGCCCGGGCGCCGATCACCGCCTCGTAGAGGATCAACCCGGCGGCGAAGAGGTCGCTGCGGCGATCGACGCGCTCGGCGGTCGCTTGCTCCGGCGACATGTACAGCGGCTTGCCTTTGACGATGCCCGGCAGGGTCACCGTACGCGCGGTGCGGACCTTGGCGACGCCGAAGTCGAGCACCTTCACCCGGCCGTCGAAGCCGACCATCAGGTTGTGGGGCGACAGGTCGCGGTGCACCAGCCCCAGCGGGTGGCCGTCCTCGGCCTTGAGCTCGTGCGCCGCCTGGAGCCCTTCGAGCGCCGGCAGCAGCACCGCGCTGGCGATCGCGGGGGTCACCTTGCCCGGGGGGGCGTAGATCAGGTGGTCGAAGTCGACGCCGCGCAGCAGCTCCATCGCGATGAAGTAGTTGCCGCCGGCGGCCTGGCCGAAGTCGAAGAACGTGACGAGGTTGCTGTGGCTCAGCTTCAGCCCCAGCCGCGCCTCGTCGAGGAACTGCTCCACCATCGTCTCTTCCTTGGCGAGGTGGGGGAGGATCCGCTTGAGCGCCACCAGCCGGGAGACGCCGGCGGGCCCGACGGTGCGGGCGACCATCACCTGCGCCATGCCCCCGCTGCCCAGCGGCGTCACCAGCTCGTACTTGCCGATGCGGCCGCGTGGCCGGAAGGCGCTCTTCTCCGACAGCTCGTCGAGCCGCACCAGCGGGCCCGCGCCCTCGGAGAGCGCGAGAAACGACAGCACCGCCGAGTCGAGCATCTCCGCGACCGCCTCGACCAGCGCCATCACTTCCTTCCCGCCGCCCTCGAACCGCCCGGGGAGAAGGAAGCCGAGCGCCCCAAAGTTCAGCTCGCCCAGGTTCAGCGGCGCGACGAAGAGCGTGCGCTTCTCGTCGATCACCACCGCGCCCTCGAAGCCGCCGTACTTGCGCACGTCGATGTACTCGGCCCCCGACAGCCGGGTGAGCACCGTCTCGTGCGAGCCGCGCAGGGTGACGAAGGCGCCCTTGGCGTGAATCATCCGCAAGCACTGGGTGAGGAACACGTCGAGCGCCGCATGGAGGCCGAGGTTCCGCGCGAGGCAGTCCTCGAGCACCTCGTCCGCCATCCGCTGGACCGAGATCAGTCCGCGCAGGAAGCGGACCTCGTCTTCCAGCGAGGCGAACTTGAGGTTCAGTCAGGACTCCTACGTCTTCGACTCCGACGTGTAGATGGCGTCGGCGATCCGGTAGGCGCTGCCCTCGAGGCGGGTGATCGCCTCTTTGATCTTCGGCGGGTCGTTGGTGGTGAGCACCGACTTCAGGTTCTCGAGGTCGACCTTGATCTCCTCACGGTCCTTGTCCTTGAGCATCGACGCGTACTCTTCGAGCGACTTCTCGGTGGTGTACATCAGCCCGTCGGCGTTGTTGCGCAGGTCGGCGATCTCCTTCTTCTTCTTGTCGTCGACCGAGTTGCTCTGCGCCTCGGTGATCATCCGCTGAATCTCCACCTCGGTGAGGCCGGAGTTGCTGACGACGCGCACCTGCTGCACCTTGCCGGTGCCGAGGTCCTTCGCGCCGACGTGGACGATGCCGTTGGCGTCGATGTCGAAGGTGACCTCGATCTGTGGCACGCCGCGGGGCGCCGGGGGAATGCCGACGAGCTCGAAGCGGGCGAGCGTCTTGTTGTCCGCGGCCATGTCGCGCTCACCCTGGAGCACGTGCACGCTCACCAGCGGCTGGTTGTCGACCGCGGTGCTGAACACCTGGCCCTTCTTGCAGGGGATGGTGGTGTTCTTGTCGATGATGCGGGTGTTGACGCCGCCGGCCGTCTCGACGCCGAGCGAGAGCGGGGTGACGTCGAGCAGCAGCACGTCTTTGACTTCGCCCTTGAGCACGCCGCCCTGAATCCCGGCGCCGATCGCCACCACCTCGTCGGGGTTGATGCCTTTGTGGGGCTCGCGGCCGAAGAACTCCTTCACCTTCGCCTGCACCGCCGGCATGCGGGTCATGCCGCCGACGAGCAGCACCTGGTTGATCTGCTGGGTCGACAGCTGCGCGTCCTTGAGCGCGAGCCGACAGGGCTCGATGGTGCGGTCGATCAGGTCCTTCACCAGCCCTTCGAGCGTCGGGCGGTCGAGCGTCTCGGTGAGGTGCTTGGGGCCGGTGGCGTCGGCGGTGATGAAGGGGAGGTTGATCTCCGTCTCGGTCGCGCTCGACAGCTCGTGCTTGGCGCGCTCGGCGGCTTCCTTCAGGCGCTGAAGCGCCATCCGGTCTTTGCGCAGGTCGAGGCTGTTGCTCTCGAGGAACTTCTTCGCCAGCCAATCGATGATCCGCTGGTCGAAGTCCTCGCCGCCGAGGAAGGTGTCGCCGTTGGTGGACTTGACCTCGAAGACGCCGGCGTTGAGCTCGAGGATCGAGATATCGAAGGTGCCGCCGCCGAGGTCGTAGACGGCGACCTTCTCACCCTTGCCGTCCTTGTTCTTGTCCAGGCCGTAGGCGAGCGCCGCCGCCGTGGGCTCGTTGATGATGCGAAGCACGTTGAGCCCAGCAATCCGGCCGGCGTCCTTGGTCGCCTGTCGCTGGGCGTCGTTGAAGTACGCGGGGACGGTGACGACCGCCTCGGTGACCGGCTCGCCCAGGTAGTCCTCGGCGGTCTGCTTCATCTTCGCCAGGACGATGCTCGCGATCTCTGGCGGGCTGTACTGCTTGCCCCGCACCTCGACCCAGGCGTCGCCGTTCTGCGCCGCCACCACCCGGAAAGGAGAGATCGCGATCGCCTTCTTCGCCTCGGGAGAGTCATAGCGACGCCCCATCAGACGCTTGGCGGCGAACACCGTGGCCTCGGGGTTGGTCACCGCCTGGCGCTTGGCGATCTGCCCGACCAGCCGCTCGGCCGACTCGGTGAAGGCCACCATCGACGGCGTGGTCCGGGCACCTTCGCTGTTGGGGACGACGACAGGCTCGCCGCCTTCCATCACAGCGACGCAGGAGTTGGTGGTCCCCAGGTCGATTCCGATGACTTTGGACATGTCCCCCTCAGCTCCGGATCAGGTTCGCAACTCGCAAGAGTACTAATTAGGTTTGTCGTCCGGCGCCGCAACAGCAGGCACCGGATTCGCCGGGGAGACGACTTCTACCGACTTGGCCTTCGAGACCATCACCAGCGCCGGCCGCACCAGGCGATCGTTGAGGGTAAACCCACGAACCAACTCGCTCACCACGTGGTTCGGGGGCAGGTCCGAGGTCTCCACCTGCTGCATCGCCTCGTGGAGGTTGGGGTCGAACGGCTTGCCCTTGCTCTCGAAGGCTTTGACCCCGTGCTTGAGCAGCGTGTCCTCGAAGAGCTTGCGGACCATCAGCACGCCCTTCTCGAGACTGGCCAGGTCCCCGCCGGCTTTGGAGTGCTCCAGGGCGCGATCGAAGTTGTCCACCACCGGCAGCAGGTCGCGCAGCAGCTTCTCGTTGCCGAACTTGTGCTGCTCTTCCTTCTCTTTCGCCGCGCGCTTCTTGAAGTTTTCCAGGTCGGCGACCGCGCGGAGCATCTTCTCGTGGCCGTCCTTGATTCGCTGCATCGAGGTGCGGCCCTGCTCTTGCGACAGCTCGAGCTGGGCCTTGACCGACTCGAGTTCCTTTTCGCGCTCGTCGGGCCCGGCAGCGGACGCGGGGGACTCGACCTCGGTCTCGACCTTGACCTCGACGGCGGCGTCGTCGGCCTTTCCCTCGGCGCTGTGCTTGCGCACGCTCTCGAGGGCCGCGTTGATCACTTCATCGCCGATGTTGGTGGAGAACTTGCCCTTGTCGTCAGACGCCACGGCGGCACTATGGCACGCTGGTCAGGGGTGACAATGTAGAAGCCACCGGTCGCAACCGTGGATTTTTCCTCCCCTATGAAACTGGTTCATCCGGCTTCGGGGGCTTGCCGATGGACTTCTTCGTGGCGGGCGGCTTCTTTCCCGAGGCCTTGCGCTTCGGGGCTCCGCCGATCGACTTCTTCGCTGGGCGAGCAGGCTGGGCAGCGGGCGCCTCGGGGACGGCGGCGTCGGCCGGCGTGGGCGAAGGATCCGGGATCGCGGCGCCGCGGTCATCGGCCTTCTGGCTCGCCGCGAAGTCGACCACCTTGTCGGTGGCCTTGCCCAGGGCCACCTCGGCCTTCTTCACCCCGGTCTCCATCAGGCTCGCCATCTCTTCGGCGGTCTTGCGGGCCCAGCCCCCGAACTCCTTCATCCCGGCTTTGACCTTCGCCTGGCGCTCGGGGTCCTGCACTTCCTTCAGCAGCTTCTCGGCCTCGACCTTGATCTCGGCGCCGGCGCGCTTCACGTCCTCGCCGGTCTTCTTCAGGAAGGACTTGAGCTTGGCGTCCCACTGGCTGTCGTTCATGAGCACGACATAACAACGTCTGGGGCCGGCGCGCGATTTCGAAGGTGCGCCACAAACGTTAGAGTGTGTTCGTGGCCCGGGTCGTCCGTCATTTTGTCGAGGAGCCGCGCTCGTGCGCGTACCTGGCTGACCAGCTGGCCTCGCTCGAGTACCGGCTGATGGTCAACGTCTCTCCCGACGAGCTCGAGGCGTTGCTGCTGCGGGGTTGGCGGCGCTTCGGCCCGGCGTACTTCCGGCCGGCGTGCCGGCCCTGCGGCGAGTGCCTCTCGATTCGGCTCGACACCCGCCACTTCAAGGAGAGCCTGAGCCAGCACCGGGCGCTCCGGCGAAGCCGGCGCTTCCGGATCGAGGTGGGAAAGCCGGGGGTGGATCCCGCGCGCCTCGAGCTCCACGCCGCCTGGCACGCGACCCGGGAGGCGAGCCGCGGGTGGGATCCTTCGACGCTGACCGAAGAGGAGTACGCGACCCAGTTCAGCTTTCCCTCGTCCACCGGCCGAGAGATGGCCTGGTACGACGGCGACCGGCTGGTGGCGGTGAGCCTGCTCGACGTCACGCCCCGCTGCGTCTCGGCGGCGTACTTCTTCTACCACCCGGACATCGCGCGCTTGTCGCCGGGCGTCGCCAACGTGCTGCGCTGTGTCGAGCTGGCGCGGGAGATCGGCGCCCAGCACGTGTACCTCGGCTATCGGGTCAAGGGCTGCGCCTCGCTGCAGTACAAGGGGCTGTTCAACCCGCACGAACTGCTCGAGGGACGGCCGGCGGTCACCGAGACACCGGTGTGGCGCGAGGTCGGCTCAACCCCCGGGTGACTGCAGGAACGCTTAGCGTAGGCGGCTTGGGCGCAAGACTCCTCGCGGTGTCGCTGGTCGGGCTGTTCGGCGCGGCCTGCGCCCCGACGCTGCGAGGGACGAGCGACCTGCGGCTGCGCGAGCTGCTGACCTCGGGCAGCGCGAGCCCCGAAGCCATCGCGCCGTTGCTCGCGCCGGACGTGGAGGTGCATCGCGCCGGCGGCACGGTGCGGGGCATCGACGCCGGCGCGGCGGAACTCGCTGACGTCACCGGGGTTGGCGCGGGGCACCTCGAGCGCCACCACGACGTGAGCCTGATGTCGCTGGGCGACGGCCGGGTGCTGCTGATGCAGCGCGGCGAGCAGGACCTCGTCACCCGGGCAGTCGAGCTGCGGTCGCCGACGCGCGCCGATGGTCTGCCCCGGCGGCTCTACTTCTACGGTGCCGCGTGGAACACCGACGACGCCACCGCCCGCCGGGCGCTGCTCGACGCGTCCTGGGCGACCCACGGGCACTACGTCGACCCGGGTCATGTTGTCGACGGGGTCGAGGAGGTGAACGTGATGATTGGTAACCTGCGCCGCGTGGTGCCTGGCTCGATGATCAAGTTCGCCACCGGCGTGGCCGACGTCGGCGGCGGTTGGGCGATCGACCACTGGGTGATGCTTGCGCCGGTTGGGCAGGTGGTGATCTTCCGCGGCATCGACGTGATGCACCGCGACGCCGAGGGGAAGATCGACTTCCTCGCGGGGTTCATCAAAGCGGGAAGCTGATCCTCAACCGCGGCGCGACTGCCAGGCGACCAGCGCCGCGGCGAGCACCTGCTTCACCGGGACCTTCGCCGCCTCGGCGAGCGCGCGGCAGTCGTCGAACTCCGGCGCGGCGTTGAGCACCGTCTCTCCCTGCAGGCCGAGCTTGATCCGCACCTTGCCCCAGGCAGTGGTGACCTCTTCGAAGCGGCGCTCGAGCACGGTGCGCTCCGCGCGGTGGGAACGGATCCCCAGCGAGGTCGACTCGGCGAGCACGGTGGCGATCAGCGCGCGGTGGGTGGCTTCGCTCGCGAGCACCGACAGCAGGTGGCCGGGGCGCCCCTTCTTCATCGTCGCGGGCACGACCCAGGCGTCGAGCGCGCCTTGCTTCATCAGGGTGTCGATCAGCGCGCCCAGCAACTGGGGCGAGCAGTCGTCGAGGTTGGCCTCGATCACCTGGACCGAGGTCGCTTCGTCCGCCGCGCGGTGGGCGAGGCTGGCGCGCAGCACGTTGGCGCGGTCCGGCCAGTCTTTGGTGCCGACGCCGTAGCCGATGCGATCGACGGTGCAGTCAGGCAGCGGGCCGACGGTGGCGAAGGCCTTGAGCAGCGCCGCGCCGGTAGGAGTTGTCAGCTCTCCTTTGCCCTCGAAGCGCACTGGGACGCCGCGGAGGATCTCCAGCGTCGCGGGTACCGGCACCGGGACCACGCCGTGGGCGATTTTCACCGTGCCGCTGCCCAGCGGGGGAGGGGTCGAGAACACCTCGGGGTTGCCGAGCAGCTCGAGCACCACCGCGGCGCCGCAGATGTCGATGATCGAGTCGGTCGCACCGACTTCGTGGAAGGCGATCTGCTCGATCGGGATCGCGTGGATCTTCGACTCCGCTTCGCCGATGACGCGGAAGACCTCGAGGGCGCGGGCCCTGGCGCCGGCGGAGAGCTGGGAGGCCGAGATCAACGCGCGGATCTCCGAGAGCGGGCGGTGGCCCTCGGGGTGGTGACCCTGGTTGGCGTCGTGGGCGTGCGGATGCTCGTGCGGGTGGTCGTGGTCGTGGTCGTGCGCGTGGTCGTGCGGATGCGAGTGGGTGTGCCCAGGCGCAGCGTCGATCACCACGTCGACGTGCGTGCCGTTGATGCCGTGGCGCTCGGCCTTCGTCACCTCGAGCTTCCAGCCGGGAAGCTTGAGCGTCGCGAGCACTCGGGTGAGCTCGTCGCGGGAGACGCCGAGGTCGAGGGCGGCGGCGAGGAACATGTCGCCGGCGATACCGCCGGTGGGCTCGAGGAGGAGGATCATGTCAGTGGCCGCACCTTACGCATTGTCCCGTCAGTTGCACGCGTCCCACTGCCCTTGCTTCCCAGGTACGCGCCCAGAGCGCCGACGAGGTGGTCGAACACCAGCCGGACGCGGCGCACGTTGCGTTGGTCTTCGTGCATCACCACCCAGGTCTCGAGCTCGACCCCGAGCTTTGGCAGCACCCGCTTGAGCTTCGGGTTCCTCGCCGCGAGCGGCACCTGGCAGACGCCGATGCCCAGCCCCGCCCTCAACGCGCCCAGCTGCGCCAGGTCGCTGTCGGTTCGAATCGCGAAGTCGCGCCGGCCCACGTCGAGGCCCGTCGCAGCCAGGGCGGTGAGAAAGCCGCGCTCGCGGTCGGATCCAATCAGCGTGTGCCCGACGAGCAGATCCGCCAACCGCGCAGGCGGCTTGTGGGTCGCCAGGTAGTCCTCGTGCGCGAAGAACCCGACGGGGATCGCGCCGATGCGGCGGGCGACGAGCGCGGCCTGGGTCGGCGCCGTCATCCTCACCGCCACGTCGGCGTCGCGCCGCAGCAGGTCCTCGAGGCGGTTCGACAGCGCCAGCTCCACCTGAAGCTGCGGCCACGCGGCGCGCAGTTTCGCCAGAGTCCCGGGGAGCACCTCCGCCCCCACCACCTCGCTCGCGGCGATTCGCACCGTGCCCCTCTCGAGGTCGACCGGCCCGGACGTCGAGCGGACCAACGCCCGCGCCGCGGCCGACATCGCCTCGGCGCAGGGGAGGGTGGCCTGTGCGGCATCGGTGGGCACCAGCCCGTTGGTCGCACGCACGAACAGCGCCGCGCCGACCGACTTCTCCAGGGCCTGGATCCGGCGGCGAACCGTCGGCTGGGCCACCGCGAGCGCCCGCGAGGCCGCCGAGAGGCTGCCTCCGCGCATCACCGAGAGAAACGTCTCGTACAGCTCCCAGGACGGCTCGGAGATGCTCATCAAAATATGATGGGCTGGTCGACTGCCTTTGACAATGGTGTTGAGCGATGGAGGAGGGCATCTTTCTCTTCGTCGGCAGCCAATCACGGCGGCCGCGCAAAGGAACCGCCGCCATGAACTCCGCCACCCTCGTCGCCTCGAGCGCTTCGACCTTCTCGCCACCGGTGCCGGCCGCCGCCGGATTCGTCACCTCGACCCCGAAGTGGCTGCTTCGCGTCGAAGGGTTGGCGATGATGGTCGCCGCGGCGGTCGCCTACCGGGCGCTCGGCGGCGGCTGGGGCTTCTTCGCCGCGCTGTTCCTCGTGCCGGACCTCTCGATGCTCGGCTACCTCGCCGGGCGGCGGGTCGGCGCGGCCGTCTACAACGCCGGCCACAGCCTCATCGGCCCGGCGCTGCTGGCGGGCGTCGGGCTGGTGATGGGCGGACAGGCGACGGCGCTGCTGCTCGCGCTGATCTGGGTGGCGCACGTCGGCTTCGACCGCGCAGCTGGCTACGGGCTCAAGTACGACTCCGCCTTCGCGGACACCCACCTCGGCCGGGTCGGCCGCGCCAGGTCAGAGCACTAGCGGCGGCCCTTCGTCCGCGAGATCAGCGCCGCGTAGAAGCCGGCGCCGAAGCCGTTGTCGATGTTCATCACCGCGACGTTCGACGAGCAACTGGCCATCATCGACAGCAGCGCGGTGAAGCCGTGGGCGGAGACGCCGTACCCCACCGAGGTCGGCACCGCGACGACCGGGACTCCGACGAGGCCGCCGACCGCGGAGGCGAGGGCACCCTCCATGCCGGCGACGGCGACCACGGCATGCACGTTGGCCAGCTCTCCTCGACGCTTGAGCAACCGGTGGATGCCGGCGACCCCGACGTCGTTGATCCGGTTGACGGTCGCTCCGAAGGCCTCGGCGGTGACCGCGGCCTCCTCCGCCACCGGGAGATCCGAGGTCCCGGCGCAGATGACCGCGACCTTTCCGGCGCGCGGCTTGCGGGCTGCCTGCAGGCAGAAGATGCGCGCCTGCTCGTGCCACGTTCCCCTGGGGAATTGCCGGTGCAGCGCCCGCGCCTTCTCCGGCTGCAGCCGGGTCACGAGCACCGACTGCTTGCGCGCGGCGAGCACCGCGATGATCCCCGCGCACTGCTCGGTGGTCTTCCATTGGCCGAGGATGACCTCGGGGAAGCCGAGCCGAAGCGCGCGGTGGGTGTCGACGGTCGCGAAGCCGAGCTCGGCGAAGGGGAGGTCCTTGAGCGCCTCGACGGCCTGCGGCACCGAGACGGCTCCCTTCTTCACACGGCTCAGCAGGCGGGTGAGGGTGCGCTCGTCCATTGCCGCGCTCTCATCACAGGGGGAGGGCGGTTGTCACCCAGGAGCCTGGCCGTTCGAGGGCTGGGTTCGGCCCAGACATTGCTCGACGAATGCCAGCAGCTCGTCGTTCTCGAACGGCTTCTCCAACACGGGTCCGGGGCGGGTCGCGAGGAAGGTCTTGACGTGCGGGCTGTCGATGCTGCCGGTGACGAAGGCGAAGCGGTCGCGCAGCGCAGGCCAGGCCGCGACCACCTCGGTGTAGAGCGTCATTCCGGTCTTCTGGGGCATCATCAGGTCGCAGAGCACGAAGTCGAACTCACCGCCGGATGCGAGCAGCCCGAGCGCGGCGTCGGCCGAATCCACTCCGACCACGTCGCAGCCGGGGCTGAGCAGGCGGGCGTAGACCCTCAAGATCGGCGCCTCGTCGTCGATGCACATCACCCTGACTTTGCGCCCGGAGGTCGGCGCGACGGTGACCGCGGTCGCGGCGGGCGCGGGCTCGACCCAAAGCGAGACCGAGAAGCACGTGCCCTTGCCGAGCTCCGACTCGACGCTGATGTCGCCCCCATGCTCGCGGGCGATTTCCCGGCAGAGCATCAGGCCGAGTCCGGTTCCTCGATCGGCTGGCTTGGTGGTGAAGAAGGGTTCGAAGATCTGGTTGAGCGCGTGCCGGGAGATGCCGGATCCCTGGTCGGCGACGTCGATGATCGCGCGATCGCCCGCGCGGCGAGAGGTGATTCGAAGCGTGCGCCGGCTCTCGGGCAAACCCTCGACCGCGTCGACGGCGTTCATGATCAGGTTCACGATCAGCTGGGAGATCCGCCCCGGGCTCCCGGGGACGAACAGCCCCGGCGCGAGTTCGGTGATGACGTGGATTCCGCTGCCGAGCGCGGAAGAAGTGAAGCGAAGAGCCGTCTTCACCGCCTGGTTCACGTCAAAAGGCTCCCTGGCCACCTCGGTGCGGGAAAAGGCGCGCATTTCGCGGACGATGTCCCGAACCCTGCGCGCGCCTTCCTCGCCGTCCGAGAGGGCCGCGCCGATCGACTCGAGCTCCGCGCCGGCGCCGGCCGTCTGCCATGCGGTACGGACCTCTTCGAGGCTCTGTGCCGACTTGATCACGGCGTCGAACGATTCGAAGCGCCGCAGCTGTTCCCGCGAGATCGAAAGGTTGGAGAGGATGAACGAGATTGGGTTGTTCACCTCATGGGCGATGCCGGAAGCGACCCGGCCGAGCGTGCCGAATCGCTCGAGGGCGACCGAGCGATGCATCAGTGCCTGGTTCTCGAGCGCGAGGACAACCTGTGAGGCAAGAATGCTGGCGAGCTCGAGATCCGCGATGCCGAAGGGCCTTCGCCCTGAGTCGCGCCGCATCAACAAAAGGCCGAGCATCCGATCGCCGGAGATCAGTGGATAAAGGATCGCGCTCGTCGCTCTGCGCAGCTGCCCGATCGAGTCGGTTGGCACCCACCGCTCGATCACCGTCGCGCCGTGGAGCACAAGCGCCCTCCGCTCGCGGACCCCCTGGGCGAGCAACGAGGCCCAGGGTTCGGCGCCGAGCTCCGGCTGTTCCAACGGTCCGAGGGCGACGACCGAGTTGCTTCCATCGACGGTGAGGAAGACCACCGAGTCCGCACTCATCGCCTCGCCAGTGAGCTCAACGACCCGGCTGGCGAGGCTGTCGCGCTTCTCGGCGGCGAAGATGGTCTGACAGGCCTGGTAGAGCGCGGTCGTCGACCGGTAGCGCCGTCGCTCCACGGCGCGCTCGACGGCCGGAAACAGATCACGCAGCTCCTCGCTCTTGGCGACGAAGTCGAAGGCTCCGAGCCGCAGACACTCCAACGCCTTGTTGAGCTGGTTGTGCCCAGTGAGGACGATCACCTCGGTTCCCGGAGAGGCGTCCTTGAGCAGGCGAATCAGCGACAGCCCGTCGAGGTTCGGCAACTCGAGATCAACGATCACCACGTCGAAGTCGCGCACCGCGAGGTTGCGGGTCGCTTCGAGCCCATCGGCAGCGGCGACAACGAGGAAGCCGCGGGCACGGCATTCGGCTTCTACGATCCGTCGAATGAAGCCGTCGTCGTCCACCACCAGCACCGACGCGGCGTCGCTCTTCATTGAAGAAACTCCAAGTCGGTGGGATTCGCTCGAGCGGCCGAAGTCTACGGGGCCGACTTGGGGAAATCTCGGTAAAACGCACAATCACCTCTGACCACCTTGACGGCGCGAAAATCGCGCCTGATCAGGGGCAGAAGAGCCCTTCATTCAGCGGGACGCAGACGTTGGCCGCGCAGGAGATGAAGGGCACCAGGGCGCAGTCGCCGACGCAGGCGCAGGTGGTGATGTGATGTGTCGAGGTGGGGCAGCAGAGCTTGTAGGTGACTGTTCCGCCACCGCCACCGCCACCGCCACCGCCACCGCCACCGCCACCGCCACCGCCACCGCCACCGCCGCCGCCACCGCCGCCCGAGCCCCCCGCGCCACCGCCGAGTCCGCCGCCTGAGCCGCCCGCGCCACCGCCTGAGCCGCCCGCGCCGCCGCCTGAGCCGCCCGTACCGCCGCCGACTCCACCGCCGGAGCCGCCCGTACCGCCATCGAGGCCAGAGCCACCGCCTGAGCCGCCGCCAACTCCGCCGCCCGCGCCACCACCAGCGCCGCCAGCGGAGCCGCCGCCGGTCCCCGAGCCACCACCGGAGCCACCGGTGCCACCGGTACCCCCGCCGGATCCTCCCTGGCCGGCATCGGACGGGCCCCCGCCCGAGCCACCGCCAGTGCCACCGCCCGCTCCTCCGAAGCAGCTCGAGTTGGCGGGCGCGCACGCGCCGGCGCTCGGGCAGAAGTCGAACGGTTCGCTGCAGCTGCCGTGGTCGCACTGGCAGGTGGAGACCACCCGGCCTTCGCAGCAAGGCGCCCAGCCGGAGAGCTGGAGCGGGTCGTAGAGCGGGTCGAGGCAGCCCCCAAACAGAAGGCCCAGCGCCACCAGCCACAGCCGTCGTTCACCCATCCGCTGTTGGACACTCCACGAACCGCGCGAGAGACATGGTTTATATCGGTCTTCGCGGCCGGCATGTCCCAGACAGCGTCGGCGAGGTGTCAAACATGGCGAAGGGTCTGGGGCGCGAGGAGTTGCAGCGCCTCTATACGCAGCTGGCTCCGGCGGTTCACCGTCGGGCGCGGCTGTTGTTGGGTCGAGACGCCGACGCGTGGGACGTGGTGCAAGAGGTGTTCGAGAAGATGCTCAGCATGGGTGACAAGTTTCGAGGCGAGGCCCAGCCGATGACCTGGGCCTGGCGGATCACGACCAACCTCTGCCTCAACCACCTGCGGTCGCGGAAGCTCCGCGAGCCGAAGCTGCGGCTGGTCACCGACGAGCCGGCAGCCGACCAGGAGGCCACCGAGGTGCGCCAGTTGCTGCAGGTGTGGCTCACCCACCTCGACGAGCGGGAGCAGGAGATCGCCACGCTGTTGTTCATTGACGGGTTGACGCAGGACGAGGTGGCGGACGTGCTGGGTTTGTCACGCAAAACGATTGGTCGCGAAGTCGAGCAGCTGCGTCAGAAGGCCGCCGCGTTGGGCGCATCGCCGGGAGCCACCCATGGTTGAACATCTGTCTGCGTTGGTGTTCGACACCGTGGCGGCCGGCCTGCCGTTCGCCGAGACCGCGCGGACGCACCTCGATGGCTGTGCCGATTGCCGGGCAAGGCTCGACGCGGTGAAGAACGAGCGGGCGAGCCTGATGAACTCGGCGCGCTTCGCCGCGGGGCTGCAGAAGGTCGCGCCGCCACCGGTGCGAAAGGTTCCCAGCTGGACGACACCGATCATCGGCCTCGCGCTCGCCGCGTCGCTGGTGGCGATCGTCGGGTACCGGACATTCGCTTCGCAGACCGACACCACGCTGCTCAAGGGCGCGGTGAGCGTCGAGTTGCTCAAGGACGGCGCCACGCCGGTCACGCAGGCGAAGGTCGGCGACCGGCTCGCGTTGGTGGTGGGCGGCGCTGGGTACGCGCAGGCCGCCGTCTTCGTCGTCTCGCTCAAGGGCGTGGTCACCCCGCTGTCCGCCTGGGCGCCGGTGGCCGCCGGAGCGCGGGTCCCCGTCGGGAGCGGGTTCGACGTCACCGCGGGCTCGTTCGCGGTGATTGCCTGCTTCGACAACCGCCCCGAGTCGACCGATGCGACGCTGGCGGCGCTGACGAACGCCGTGAACCTTAAAGAGGCGGCGTCCCTCGACGTCGCGGCGCCGAAGCTGCCGCACGGGGTCTGCGCGAAGACGCGGCTCGAGGTCGTCCCTTGATTTCGGCGGCGCTGCTGGCCTTGTGGTTGGCCACCGCGGCGCAAGCTCCGATCGAAGAGGGTCATCGCTGGGCGCTGGTGGTGGGAGAGAACCACGGCCTGTCGAGCGAGGAGACGCTGCGCTATGCGGAGTCGGACGCACGCCGGGTGCTCGAGGTGTTGACCCAGCTGGGAGGCGTCGCTCCCGAGCGGGCGATCGCCGTCTACGGCGCGGACGCGGCCAAGCTGCGCAAGGCGCTCGAAGCGCTGGGCGCCCGGCTGGCGAACGAGGCGACGCAGAAGGATCGCCTCGTCGTCTACGTCAGCTCGCACGCGGGCGAAGGGGCGCTTCACCTCTCGGGCACCGAGCTGCAGCTGTCGGAGCTCGCGGCCTTCATCCGCGCGGCGCCGGTCGGGGTCTCGCTGCTGGTGGTGGACGCCTGTCGCTCGGGCGGGCTCACCCGGCTCAAGGGGCTCAAGCCGACCGAGGGGCCGCCGGTGAGGGTGGAGGCGACGGATCTCTCCGGGCACGTGTTCATCTCCGCTTCGGGCGCCGACGAGTACGCCCAGGAATCGGAAGAGCTGCAGGGCAGCACCTTCACCCACCACTGGGTCACTGGCCTGCGCGGCGCGGCCGACTCTTCCCACGACGGGCGGGTGACATTGGAAGAAGCGTACGCGTGGGCGTGGGCGCGGACGCTCGAGTCGACCTTCGCGACCCGCGGCGGGATGCAGCAGCCGGCGTTCAAGGTGGACCTCCACGGGCAGGGCGAGCTGGTGCTGACCGAGTTGGTCCGCGGCGACGGGCGGCTGACGCTCGACGCACCGGAGCCTGGGCGGTGGTTGCTCGTCGCCGAGAAGACCGGCGCGGTCGTGGCCGACGTCGAGAAGTCCGCCGGGCCGATGGTGCTCGCGGTACCCCCGGGGGCGTACCGGGTCCGGCTGCGTGCGGCCGACGGCTACTTCGAGCGGGCGGTGGTGGTGCCCAGCAGCGGCGGAGCGGTGGTGCGTGCGACCGAGTTCACCGACGCGCCCTTCATCCGGCTGGCGAGCAAAGGGGCCGAGGCGCCGCAGCTGATGTTGTCGGCGGGGGTGTCGCTGGGCTCGGGCCTGGTTTCGTCGGTGAGCTTGCAGCTGGGCGCCGAGGTGAAGTTCCGCCGCGAGGGCGCGCTGCTGGGGCCGATCAATCTCGTCTACGCGACGGTCGGCGTGCGCGACGGGCAGTCGAGCGCGGCGGTGACGTTTCACCAGGTGGAGTTCGAGCTGCGACTGGGCGCGGGGCATCGGCTGCAGCGGGGCGCCTTCGCCGCGGCGTTCGGCCTCGAGCTGGGCGCGGTCGGCGTCTGGCAGACCGCCTTCACCGCGAGTGACCCGCGCTTCGGCCTCGAGCCGACCGCGCTGGTGGCGACCGAGGTCCGTTGGGCGTTCGGCGGGCCGTTCGCGCTCTATGTCGCGGCGCAGGCCGGGGCGGCGGTGGTGAAGAAGGCGGTGAGCACCCAGGTCGTTCCGCGCTTCGGCGGTGGCGCGGGCATCGCCACGACGTTCTGACCTGCGATGGCGCCGAGAAAGAAGTGCCCGCTGCAGCGGCTGTTGGGGTCGGTTCCGGCGCCGCGGCCGAACGCGGACTGCGCAAATGCGCCGCGTCCGCGTTCAGTACGCTCGGCAGAAGACGATGCGCCCGGTGCTGGGCTCGCCGGTGACGATGCACTTCCCCGGCTCCTGCTTCAGACTGAACGGCCGGTTCCGGGTCGTGAGCTGCAGCTCATCCTTGATCTGCTTCTCGACCTTGGGATCCCCATTCCAGTGCGCGAGGAGGAACCCGTCCTCTGCCCTGGCCTTCATCTCTTCGTAGGAGTTGACCTCGAAGGTGTTCGCGTCGCGGAAGGTCTTCGCCTTCTCGAACATCTCCTTCTGCATCAAGTCGAGCATCGACTGGCACTTGGCGACGCACTCGGCGAGCGGGACGAACTGCTTGTTCTTGATGTCATCCCGGCGAACGAGCACGCACTGATCCTTGGCGAGGTCCTTCGGCCCGAGATCCATCCGAACGCAGAGCCCGGTCATCTCGTACTCGTAGAACTTCGCGCCCATTCCCTTCGCCTCGTCGTCGTCGATCTTCACCCTCACGCCAGCCTTCTTCAGCTCGGCGGCGATCGCCTCGGCCTTCGCCTTCACCGGGGCGCGCTCTTCGCCCTTGCCGATGATCACGATCGCCACCTGCTGCGGCGCGAGCTTGGGCGGCACGATCAGCCCGGCGTCGTCGCTGTGGGTCATGATCAGCCCGCCGATGAGCCGGGTCGAGACGCCCCACGACGTCTGCCAGACGTGCTCCAGCTTCCCTTCGCGCGACTGGTACCGGGTCTCGAACGCCTTGGCGAAGTTCTGCCCGAGGTTGTGCGAGGTGCCGGCCTGCAGCGCCTTCTTGTCCTGCATCATCGCCTCGATCGAATAGGTCGAGTCGGCGCCGGCGAACTTCTCCGAGTCGGTCTTGCGGCCGACGAGCACCGGCATCGCCATCCACTCCTCGGCGAAGACCCGGTAGACCTCGAGCATCTTCAGCGTCTCTTCCTGCGCGTCCTTCGCCGTCTCGTGGCAGGTGTGGCCTTCCTGCCAGAGGAACTCGGTGGTCCGCAGGAACAGGCGGGTGCGCATCTCCCAGCGCATCACGTTCGCCCACTGGTTGATCAGCATCGGCAGGTCGCGGTAGCTCTGGACCCACTTGGCGAAGCTGCGGTTGATGATCGTCTCCGAGGTGGGGCGGATGACGTAGGGCTCCTCGAGCTTGTTCCCGCCCGCGTGGGTCACCATCGCCACGTGCTTGTCGTTGAAGCCCTCGACGTGGTCCTTCTCTTTCTGCAGGTAGCTCTGGGGGATCAGCAGCGGGAAGTAAGCGTTCTGCACCCCTTCGGCCTTGAACATCGCGTCCAGTGCCCGCTGGATGTTCTCCCAGATGGCGTAGCCGTTGGGCCGGATCACCATGCAGCCCTTGACGTCGGAGTGATCGGCGAGCTTCGCCGCTTCGATCACCTCGCCGTACCAGGCGGAGAAGTCCGCGGCCCGGGTGGTCAGCTTCTTGTCGTTGTTCTTGCCCTGCCCTTGAGCGGGGGCCTTGTTCTCAGCCATGCGCGGCGCTTAGTTCAAAAGCGCCACCGCGTCACGGCCCCTTCAGAACCGGGCGAGGACGATCCGGAAAGACGGCAGCACCCGCACCTGCTCCGGCGGCAGCGAAGGTGGCGGCGGGACCACGTAGTCGTCCGGCGTCTGCGGCTGCTGCACCGGGGGCGGTGGTGGCAGCTCGCGCGGATCCGTCTCCGAGTTCAGCTGGGCGTCGATCGCGTCCATCCTCGCCCCAATCACCCGACGTTCGGGCAGCGCCTGAGAGAGGAAGATGCCGCCGAGCACCAGCAGCCCGACGCACACCGTCCCGGCGATTCCGAGGAAGATGAACAGCGGCAACAGGGTCCGCGAGTTTCCCGCGAGGGACAGCAGCAGCACGTAGGCCGAGACGAGGGCGCCGCCGCCGCCACCTGCCATCAAGCCAATCGGGAGCCCGAGGCTCGGGCGGGTCGCGTCGAGGCGTTCGATCTCCGCCCTCAGCTGCGCCCGGGTCCAGCGGGAGAAGTCCGGCGCCTGCTCGGCCGCGGGCGGCGCGGGGGGCGCGTCTTGAACGAGGTGAATCCGGCGGGGCGCCGCGTCACCGAGGAAGGCGGGGCTGACGGCGGGCGTCGCGGCGAGCGTCAACAGCAGGGCAGTGGTGAGCATCGGTGGGTCCACCCTACCGTCAGCCCCGTTGCCGCGGAAACGTTCCGTCGTCCTGGCTCCACCCCGGAGCGAGCAGCCGCCGCCCTTCCTTCGACCGGGGGACCGTCGCGTCGTCGGGGAGGCCCTTGAGGCGATCCCACAGGTGGCAGGTCACCGACTTGTGCGACTGGTCGAGCCCCTCGCAGTAGTTGGTGAAGAGGCAGCGGCGGATCTCCTCGCCGCGGCCCTGGCGCAACTTCGCAAACCAGTCTGGATCCGCCAGCGATTGCCGGGCCGACGCCACCGCGTCCGCGTCGCCGCGCTCGAGCACCTGTTCTGCCTGCCAGAAGCTGGCGATGCCCCCGCAGGCCACCACCGGGGTCTGCAGCCCCGCCGCCACCAACGCCCGCTTCACCTGCAACACCGCGCCGAGGTTTCTCCCGAACGGCCCGGGCGCGTCGAGGTTCGTCGTCGGCATGCACTCGTCGCCCGACGGCCCGGTGTACGGGTACGCCGCATGACCGACCTTCGGCTGCGCGGCGTCCTCGAACTTTCCCCCGCGGGAGAGCGAGAGGAAGTCCATTCCGGCGCGCGCGAACTCGACGCCAAAGTAGGCCGCGTCGTCCGCCCGGTTGCCCCCTTCGATGATCTCGTCGGCGAGGAACCGGCAGCCGACCGCGCTCGCCGGCCTGAGCGCCGCACGCACCGCGCCGAAGACTTCCAGTGGGAGCCGCACCCGCCTCTCCCGGGGGCCCCCGTAGCCGTCGGTGCGGTCGTTCAAGGCCGAGAGGAAGCTCGCCATCGTGTACGCGTGCGCGAAGTGGAGCTCGACCCCGTCGAAGCCCGCTTCTTCACAGCGGCGCGCCGCCTGGGCGAACAGCGGCGGCAGCGTCCGCGGCAACTCGGCGATGTGGGGCAGCTGCACGTCGGTGACGCGCTCTCGCAGGCCCATCTGGTACGCCTCGAGCTGACGCGGCTCGAGCACCCGCCGCAGCTGATCCTCGTCCATCGCCAGCAGCTTCGCGCGCACCTCGGCGTCGTCTCCGCCCAGCTCGAACCGCAACCTCGGCGTGAGCGTGAGAAAGCGTCCGAAGAAGGCCTCGCGGGTCGGCCTGCGCTTGATCGCGAGGAAGTCGATCAGCTGGATGAACAGCCGGGTCTGACCACCGCTGGCCACCCGCACCGTGTCCACCAGCCGCGTCAGCCCGGGGAGAAACCGGTCGTGCCCCGCGCGAAGCAACGGCCCCGAGGGGACGTCGCGAATCCCCGTCGCCTCGACCACCAGCACCCCCGGCCGGCCCTGGGCGAAGCGCCCGTACCAGTCGCACACCGCGTCGGTGACCTGCCCGTCGTCGGTCGCCCGCCAGGGCACCATCGCGGGAATCCAGGTTCGGGTGGCGGCGTTCACTGGGCCCAACCGCAAGGGGGAGAACCACCGGGAAGCCGCCGCCTCTGCCGCCGACGGCCAGCGCGGAACGGGGAGCAGCTTCTCACGACGGCGGTCGGCCACGGCCCGGTGGCTTGTAGCGTAGGAAACTTGCGGAAAGCCATGGCGCTGCTCGCGACTGGGCCCCCCGACGGGTATGGTCCGCGGCCACCCCTATGATTCGAAATTCACTGCTGATCGCTGTGCTCGCAGCGCTGACCCCTGGTCTGTTCGGTTGCCCCGGTCGCGCCGTCTGCGGCAACTCGAAGGTCGAAACCGGTGAAGAGTGCGACGACGGCAACATGGTTGACGGCGACGGCTGCGATCACACCTGCCTGCTCTCGGTGACCGACGGCGGTGTCGGCGGCGGCGGAAACACCGGCGGAGGAATCGGCGGGGGCGGCGGGGGCATTGGCGGCGGAGCGGGCGGAGGGGCCGCGGGCGGCGGAGGCGGTGGCAGCGCCAACCCCTGCGGCAATGGGATGATCGACGGCAGCGAGCAATGCGACGACGGGAACAGGGTCCCCAACGACGGCTGCGAGCTCAACTGCACCATCACCCC
>JAYVRT010000472.1:0-5707 GCA_043776025.1 Archangiaceae bacterium
GCCAGGGATGAGCGGGGTCGAGCTGCTCGAGCGCGTCCGCGTCGACTTCCCTGATGTGCAGCGGATGATCATCACCGCCTACTCCGACATGCAGGCAGTGACCGACTCGGTCAACCGCGGGCAGGTGTCGCGGTACTTCGTCAAGCCCTGGTCGCGGGAGGAGCTCTCCAGCGCCCTCGAGGATGCGCTGCGGATCTTCGAGCTGCAGCTGCGCCTGCGCGACGTTCAGATGCGGATGCTGCGGTCCGAGCGCCTCGCGGCGATCGGGCAGGTCTCCGCCGGCATCGCGCACGAGCTGATGAACCCGGTCTCCTACCTGACGCAGAACGTGTCGACGCTGCGTGGCGAGCTGGGCGAGCTCGAGGCCTACGCCCGCGGCCACCTCTCCGCTTCGCCCTCGCCCCGGGTGAGCGAGTTGCTGGCCGACCTGCCGCAGCTGCTCGACGACGTCGAGAAGGGCGCCCACCACATCCGCACCCTGGCCGTCGGGGTCCGCACCCAGGCGCGTGGGGAAGACCAGGCGGATTCCTGCGATCTGTCCGAGGTGGCGCTCTTCGCCAGCAAGCTCTCGCGGGCCGAGGTCCGCCAGCGCGCGGAGCTGACGATTCGCGGCCCGCCGGTGAGGGTCCAGGGTGGCCAGGTGAAGCTGACGCAGGTGGTGCTCAACCTGATCGTCAACGCTGCCCAGGCGATGGACGACATCGGCCGTCGCGGCACGATCGACGTCAGCTGGGAAGACCTCGGCGAGGCCGGGGCGCGCATGCGGGTCAAGGACAACGGCGGTGGGATTCCCCTCGAGCTTCAGGAACGCGTCTTCGAGCCGCTGTTCACCACCCGGCCGATTGGTGTCGGCACCGGCCTGGGGCTGGCGATCTGCCGCGAGCTGATTCACGCCATGGGAGGAGAGATCTCCTTGAGCTCCGAGGTCGGGGTGGGCACGACGATCGAGCTGAAGCTCCGGCCCGCGCCCGCGGCGGCGGTGGCTCAGCTGGGCTCGGCGGGCTGAGTCGGCTGGTCGAGGACTTCCCGAACCCGGCGGCTGAGCGCCTCGAGAGTGAACGGCTTGTGGAGGAAGTTGACGCTCGAGCTCTCGACGCCGGCGCGCAGCACCGAGTCGTTGGTGTAGCCGGAGATGAACAACACCTTGAGCGTCGGCCAGCGGCGCTTGAGCGCCGTCGCGATCTCCGGCCCCGTCATCCCCGGCATCATCACGTCGGTCAGCAGCAGGTTCGCCGGCTGGGCCTCGGCGGCGGCGAGCTTGAGCGCTTCGTTCCCGCCCTCGGCCTGCAGCACCCGAAAGCCCTTCTTCTCCAGCAGCGCCGCGGCCACCCGCCGCACCCCGGTGTCGTCCTCGACGAGGAGGATCGTCTCGGTGCCGATCGCCACCGGGCGCCCAGCCGACGGGTGGGGCGCGGCGACCGGGGCCCCGACCCGCGGAAACAGCAAAGAGAACGAGCTGCCCTGGCCGGGCTCGCTCCTCACCCGGATGAAGCCGTTGCTCTGCTTCACCACCCCGTAGGCGGTCGCCAGGCCCAGCCCGACGCCCTTGCCCCGCGGCTTGGTGGTGAAGAACGGCTCGAAGAGGTGCGAGCGGGTCAGCGGGTCCATGCCGACGCCGGTGTCGGTGACCTCCATCGTCACGTACTCGCCGACCGGGGTCCCGGGGGTGGCCTCGAAATCCGAGGCGGAGATGGTCGCGTTGCCAGTCCGGAAGATCAAGGCGCCGCCGCCGGCCATCGCGTCGCGGGCGTTGTTGGCGAAGCTCGTCAGCACCTTCTCGATCTGGGTGACGTCGACGTTGATCGTCCCCACCCTGGGATCGAGCTCGGTCTGAATCCGAATCCGCTCGCCGAAGGCGACTGCGACTGCCTCGACCACGCCCTGGACCAGCGCGTTGGGGTTGATCACCGACGGCACCAGCATCTGCCGCCGGCTGAAGGCGAGCAGCTGGCGGGTGAGCTCGGTGGCGCGCCGGCAGGCGTCGCGGATCTCCACCGTCAGCGGCTGGCTGGGGTGGTCCGCCGCCAGGTCTTCGTGCAGCAGGGTGCCGGCGGAGGTGATGATGCTCAACAGGTTGTTGAAGTCGTGGGCCACCCCGCCGGCGAGGCGGCCGATCGCTTCCATCTTCTGCGCCTGGAGGAACTGCTCTTCGATCAGGTGCCGGTGGGTGACGTCGCGCGCCACCACCAGCACCTTGCCGTCGGGCAGGCCGCGCGCGTTCGACTCGAGGCGGACCCAGGAGCCGTCGCCGCGCCGGCAGCGGTAGGTGGGCACCGCGTCGAGTGTCTCCAGCACCGCGGCGTGGCTCGCCCGGGGAGAGGCGACGTCCTCGGGGTGCACCAGCGCGTAGTAGTCGGTGCCGACGAGGGTCTCCGGGGCGACCCCGAGCACGGTGCTGCTCGCGGGTGACACGTAGAGCAGCTTCCCGGCCTGATCGAGCAGGGCGATCAAGTCGTGCGCGTTCTCCGCGATCAGCCGGTAGAGCGCCGCCTGCGAATCGCTGGAGGGGTCGGGCATCGAGGTCGGGTCGGGAATATCGCCGAATTGCCAGGGAGCCGGTGGCCTTCTTTGAGTCCGCGGGGTCACCGGTGACTTGGCCCCCGCCCCTGCGCTAGGAGGGTCACGCAATGGACATGCTGCTTTCGGTCGATTTCGCCTTCTGCGCTGCGCACCACCTGCCGTTCTACGACGGGCCGTGCAAGCGCCTTCACGGTCACAACTACCAGCTTCGGGTGACCCTCACTGGCCGTCCCTCGCCGAAGGACGGGATGATCCGCGACTTCGACGAGATCAAGCGCACGGTGTGGGAGCTGTGCCTCACCCAGTGCGACCACCACAACCTCAACGATCTGATGGAGAACCCGACCGCGGAGAACATGGTGGTGTGGATGTGGGATCGCGTCGAGAAGCACATTCCCGGGCTCCAGCAGCTGCAGCTGTGGGAAACGCCCGAGTACTGCGTCACCTACAAACGCTGATGAACCGGCCCCTGATGCGCCGCGCGGTGAAGGATTTTCTGCGGGCGGCAGGGATGAAGCTCGACGATCCCAACCTCGCCCAGACGCCCGCCCGGGTGACCGAGGCCTGGGCCGACGAGTTCCTCGATGGGTACGGCCGCGAGCCTTCCGAGGTGCTCGGGGAGCGCTTCGAGGTCTCCACGGCGTCGAAGCGCGAGCTGGTGATCGTCACCCGGCTCAAGTTCCGGTCGATGTGCCCCCACCACCTGTTGCCGTACTCCGGCTGGGCCCACGTCGCCTACCTTCCGGGGAGGTCGGTGGTCGGCTTTGGGCGCCTGGCAGCCCTGGTCGATCTCTTCGCCCACCGGCTGATCCTTCAGGAGGAGCTTGCCCGGCAGGTGGCCAGGGCGCTGCGGGTGCAGCTGGGCTCGCCGGCGACCGCCTGCATCCTCGAGGCGGAGCAGACCTGCCTTCGCCTGCGCGGAGGCAACCAGCATGAAGCGGTGACCCACGCCGAGGCCTACGAGGGCAAGCTGCGCAAAGACTCGGCGCTGCGGCGCGAGCTGTGGGCGCGGATCGACAAGGGCAGGGGGAGAAAGGCGTGAAGACCCGAAAGCACTTCCTTCAGCCGTACCCCCCGACGGTGGCGCTGGTCACCGGCGCCTCGCGCGGCATCGGCGCGGCGATCGCCCGCGCGCTCGCGGGGATCGGGCTCGACCTGGTGCTCACCTCGACGAAGGCCGGGGGCGCTCGCACCACCGCCAGGGAATGCCGGGACCACGGGGTCGAGGTGCTCGAGCTGCACCACGACTCAGCTTCAGCGCGCGACGCGGACCGGGTGGTGAAGGCGGCCCTCGGCCGGTTCGGCCAGGTCGACGTGCTGGTCAACAACGCGGGGGTGGTGATCCGCAAGAGCGTGGCGAAGATGACCGACGCCGATTTCGATCGGCAGCTGGCCGTCAACTTGAGCGGCCCCTTCTACCTCACCCGCCGCCGGCTCCCCGGCATGGTGAAGCGCGGTCTGGGGCGGATCATCAACGTCTCCTCGATCTCCGCGACGCTTGGCTCCGCGTCCCACACCGGCTACTGCGCTTCGAAGTGGGGCCTCGACGGCTTCACCAAGGCGTTGGCGGAAGAGATCCGGGGCACCGGAGTCAGCGTCGTCTCGGTGCTGCCGGGCAGCGTCGACACCCAGATGCTCAAGGGCTCGGGCTTCCCCCCGATGATGGCGCCCTGGGAGATCGCGGACGTCGTCCGCTACCTGTGTCTCGAGGCGCCGCTGGCGATGAACGGCGGCCGGGTCGAGGTCTTCGGGTGAAGCAGGCAGACGCAGCCGCGGTGGCGAAGGTGAGGGCCGAGCTGGAGGTGGCGCTGAAGCCCGGCCAGGTCAGTGCCGACCCCGACAGGTTGCTCGTCTTCGGCCACGACGAGTCGGACATGGGCGACTTCCCGCCCCAGCTGATCGTCTACGCCCAGTCGACCGTCGACGTGCAGCGGGTGCTTCGCACCGCGTTTGCCCACGGGGTGCCGGTGACACCGATCGCCGCTCGCAGCGGCAAGTCCGGTGGCTCGCTGTCGCTGGCGGGTGGGGTGGCGTTGAGCCTCGAGCGGATGAACCAGATCCTCTCGATCAACCCCGAGGATCTCACCGCGGTGGTGCAGCCGGGGGTGATCACCGGCGCGTTGATGAAGGCGGCCGAGGCCGTCGGCCTGTTCTACCCGCCGGATCCGAACAGCTGGGAGATGTGCACCCTGGGCGGCAACATCGCCGAGAATGCCGGAGGTCCACGGGCGCTCAAGTATGGGGTCACCCGGGACTACGTCCTCGGAATGGAGTGGGTGCTGCCGACCGGCGAGGCGCTGCGGGTGGGGAAGCGGACGATCAAGGGCGTGGCCGGGTACGACCTGTGCGCGCTCTTCGTCGGCTCGGAAGGGACCCTGGGGATCGCCACCGAGATCACGCTCCAGCTGATCCCGATGCCGCGCAAGGTGATGACCGCGCTCGTCACCTTCAAGGACGTGCTCGAGGCCGCCCGCGGGGTGAGCGCAGTGCTCGCCTCGGGGGTGTTGCCCCGGTGCCTCGAGCTGCTCGACGACGTCGCGATCCGCGCCGTCGACGGCAAGGGCTTTCGCTTTCCCGCGGGGACCGGCGCGGCGTTGATCGTCGAGGTCGACGGCGGGGACGAAGAGGGGCTGCTGCTCGAGCTCCAGTCGGTCTCGGAAATCGCCACCGCCCACGGTGCGATCGAGACGCTGATCGCGCAGGACGAGTCGCAGCGGGAGAAGCTGTGGGCCGCGCGCCGGGTCGTCTCCACCGCGCTGCGGGCGATGAAGCCGTTCAAGATCTCCGAGGACATCGCGGTGCCCCGCTCGAAGATCCCCGAGGCGATCGCCCGCTTCAAACAGCTCGGCGCCACGCTGGGGCTCACCGTCGCCACCTATGGCCACGCCGGCGACGGCAACCTCCACGCGAACATCCTCTACGAGGGCAAGCACCAGCGGCCCCTGGTCGACCAGGCGCTCGAGAAGATGATGCAGGTCACCGTCGAGCTCGGGGGGACGATCACCGGCGAGCACGGGGTGGGGTATGCGAAGCGGAAATACCTGGCGCTCGAGCAGTCGGCGGAGCTGATCGATTTTCAGCGGCGGCTCAAAGCCTTCGTCGATCCGTCGGGGTTGCTTAATCCGGGGAAAATCTTTCCCCCGAAAGAACAATAGTTTCGAGCAATTGACGAACTCCGCGGGTGCTG
>JAYVRT010000473.1:0-21664 GCA_043776025.1 Archangiaceae bacterium
CGGCGAGCTGGTGCTCCAGGGTGCGCAGGTGGGGCAGCCCGCCGAGGTGTGGGAGTTCTCGATCGACGACGATGGCGATCAGAACCCGTCGGTGATGGGGCTGAAGGCGGCCGAGCGCAGCGGCGAGCGCGTCACCCTCAACTACCGCCAGGATCTCCACTCGCTGTTCCGATGCACCCCGTCGGAGTACTTCGTCACCGGCATCGAAAAGTAACTTCTTCAGGCCGGAGCCGCCTTGCGGGGCGGGGGAATCAGCGAGCGGCGCCACCACCAGAAGGCCGCCGTTCCCAGCAGCAACTGGGGCACGAGGCTGATCGCGTCAGGGAAGATACCGAGCGCGTCGAATTCGACGAACGGCACCGGCGCCAGGCCGAGCACACCGACCTCCTGCAGCCCGTGCAGCCCCTTGCCGAGCACCATCACCGCCGTCGCCAACAGCAACGCGGTCGAGGCGTTGAAGAGCGTCTTCATCGGCATCACGAAGCCCACCCGGCGGATCACCACCACCAGCACCGAAAGCGCTCCCAGCCCCGCGGCCGCGCCCCAGAGCGCGCCCTTGGGGGAGTCGCCCGCAAGGCTTTCGATGAACAGCGCGGTCTCGAAGCTCTCCCGGGCGACCGCGGTGTAGGCGACGGTGAAGAGGCCGAGGGTGCTGCCCGTCCCGAGCGCCGACTGCATCTGGCCGCGCAGTTCGGTCATGAAGCCGCTGACGACCGAGCGCTGGTTCAGCCAGAGCGCCGCGTAGAGCAGCATCCCCACCGCGAAGAAGGCGACGATGGTCTCCATCCACTCGCGGTTGGCGCCGGCGAGCAGCCGCTGGGCGAAGAGCAGGGCGAGCAGCCCCGAGCCCAGCGCGGCCACCACCGCGAGGTAGACCACGCGCGACTGGGCGGTGGCGTTCATCTTCTTCAGCACCGCCAGCAGCGCGCCCACCACCACCAGGGCCTCGAAGCCTTCGCGCAGGAGGATCAACAGCGCCGCGAAGAACACCGACCAGAAGTCGCCGGGGCGCAAGCCGGAGCGCTCAGACTGCAGCAGCAGCGCCACCAGCGCGCCGGACTCTTCCTCGAAGCGCTGCCCCTGGTCGGCGGCGAGCCGGGTCCGGGTGAAGGCCGCTTCGAGGCTCTTCACCAGCGCCGGGCTTCGCGCCTTGAGCATCGGCTCGATCGGCTCGATTCCGTTGAGGTAGGCGTCGACGATCGCCGCCCGCGCCTGCTCGTGCTTGCCCGCGGCATAGAGCGCCTGGGCGGTGGAGACCCCGCTGCGCGCGATTGCGAATGGCGAGTCCTTGCTGGCGGAGAACCGGCGGCGCAGGCACGCCACCTCAGCCGCGCCGAAGCGCGACACCAGCTGCGCGTCGGTGCTGCTGGCGAGCAGCTCGAGCGACGCTTCGGCGGGCGGCTGGTCGCATGCGGGCTGGCGGAAGGTGAAGACGTAGAAGGCGAGCGCCCAGCGCTCCGACTCCACCAGCTGGGGGAAGGGCGCCATCGCCGTGCCCGTGACTCCGAAGCGGATCGCGTTGAACGCGCGGTACGGCGTCAGCGGGCCCATGCGCTCGGCGTCGTGGAAGTCGAACGGGCGCGGCGTCAGGCCCGCGGCCACCGGCGTCTGGGCGTCGCCCATTGCCCCGTGGCACAGGGCGCAGTTGGCGGTCCACAGCGCCGCCGCCTGCTTCAGGTCAGGGGCGATCGGCGGAGCGCGCTGCAGCCGCTGCTCGTCGAGGATCTTCCGCACCAGCGTCCCGCAGTCGTCGGTGACGCCCTTCGCATCCTTGCCCTGGTCGATCCGCGCCCTGAGCGACTCCATCGCCGGGCGATACACCGCAGCCGGCTCGCCCAGCGTGGCCACGGTTGCCAGCGCCTCGTCGGCCAGGCCTCGTTGCTCGGCGAGCTCCTCGGCGTCGTGGGTCTGCACCGCCTTCGCGTAGTCGCCCTCGAGGTACTGCAGCAGCCCGACCAGCCGGTGCCACGCCGCTGGGTCGCTCGACTCCCCCGGGGTCCCGGCGAGGGCGAGGCAGACGAGGAGCAGGCCAATCACTGCGCAGGCGTACCAACCCGGACGGGGATGGGTCAATATTGAGAATAAGAATCACTTGCATCAGCCCCAAGCGCCTTGCCGCGTGAGATCCGAGCCGACACAATCCGCCGCTTCGCATGTCCGCCCCCTTCACCTCTCCGCAGCCGAAAGTGACCCTGGTGAAGGGGTTCGGGTGGGATGCGTTCGACAACGCGATCGCCACGGCGCGCACTTGTTACAACTCGAAGATCATCACCGCCGAGGACGTCCGCAAGGACGAGAAGGCGATCGCCCTGCGGGACAAGATCGCGCAGGAGACCTACGAGGCGGGGCACCACACCACGATTCAGCACGCGACCTTTCAGTTCACGCTCGAGAACGTGAGCCGGCAGGCGATCTGGTCGTTCCTCCACAGCCACCCGTTCTACAATTCGGAGCAGGTCAGCCAGCGCTACGTCGAGGTGAAGCCGGGCAACGTGGTGATGCCGGCGCTGGCCGAGCCGCTGGCGGCGCACTATCGGGCGGCGGTGGAAGAGGCGATGGGCGCGTACCAGCAGCTGATCGAGCTGCTCAAGCCGAAGGTCGCCGAGGAGTTCTTCCGGATCTTCCCCGCGCGGAAGCGGGCGCCGGACCGCTGGGTGCTGGGGTTGAAGAAGAAGGCGCAGGAGGTCGCACGCTACGTGCTGCCGATCGGCACCTTCGCGCACCTGTACCACACGATCTCCGGGCTCACGCTCCACCGGTACCACCGGCTGTGCCAGCAGCTCGACGTGCCCACCGAGGCGCGGCTGATCGTCCAGGGGATGGTGGACGAGGTGGAGAAGGTCGACCCGCTCTTCTTCCGGAACATCGAGGACGTGCTGCCGCTGGAGTCGACGCTCGAGCACCGCGCGCTGAGCGAGCTTGGCCGGCTGAAGGCGAGCGCCAGCGCGAAGGCATACCTGCGTGAGTTCGATGAGGGCCTGGGGAAGCTCCACTCGAAGCTGGTGGACTACAAGGTCAATGGGCCGCAGTCGGTGGCGCAGGGAGTGCGCGACGTCCTCGGGGCGACGAAGGCCGAGCTCTCCGACGAGGCGGCGCTGGCGAAGGTGCTCAACCCGAAGGAGAACCCGTACTTCGGGGAGTCGTTGGTGCTGACGACGGTGAGCAAGCTGACCCGGGCGCTCTCCCACGCGCACTACACCTTTCAGAAGAAGCTGAGCCACACCGCCGACAGCCAGGACCAGCGGCACCGGATGACGCCTGCCTCCAGGCCGGTGCTCCACGCGCAGTTCGTGCCTGGAGAGGTCGACGTGGTGCTGCCGGAGCTGATCGAGGCGGTGCCGGCGGCGCGCGAGCTCTACGAGAAGACGATGCGCTCGCTCTGGCGGACGATCGAACTGCTGCTCGACGCCGGCGTCTCCGAGGAGCTGGCGCTCTACCTGCTGCCCAACGCGTTCCCGGTGCGCTTCCTCGAGTCGGGAGATCTGCTCCACCTTCACCACAAGTGGGTTCACCGCCTTTGCTACACGGCGCAGGAGGAGATCTGGCGGGCGTCGATCGAAGAGACGCAGGCGGTCTCGAAGCTTCACCCCCAGCTGGGTCAGTACATCCACGCGCCGTGCACGCTGCGAAAGCAGGCGGGGATCACCCCGTTCTGTCCCGAAGGCCCGCGCTACTGCGGGGTGCCGGTCTGGAAGATGAAGCTCGAAGAGTTCGAGCGGCTGATCTGACCCCAGGGAGAAGAGCGATGACTGGAATCGTGACCAAGACGGGCGACAAGGGAGACACCGGGCTCTTCGGCGGAGGCCGTGTCGGCAAGGAGGATCTGCGGGTCGACGCGTACGGCCAGGTCGACGAGCTCAACGCGGCGATCGGCGTCGCGCGCGCCGAGGGGCTGGGGGCGATGGATCCGCTCGCGGGCCTGGTTCAGGATCAGCTGTTCACCGTCGGAGCGGTGCTCGCGACTCCCGCGGGCACCAAGGCGGAGTCGACGATTCCCAAGGTCCGGCCCGAGTGGGCGCTGGCGATGGAGGCGGCGATCGACGGGTTCGACCAGGAGCTCAAGCCGTTGAGCTCGTTCATCCTCCCGGGGGGGACGAAGGCCGCGGCCTCGCTCCACTTCGCGCGCACCGTGTGCCGCCGCGCTGAGCGCCGGGTGGTGCCGTTGTTTCGCGCCGGCAAGGTGGGGGACGAGGTGATCGTCTACCTCAACCGCCTGTCCGACCTGCTCTTCACCATGGCGCGCGTCGCCAACCACCGCGCCGGCGTGACGGACGTGCCGTGGGCGCCGCCGAAGGCGTGATCCTCTCCGCCGCGCGCTTCACCCAGTGGGCGAAGGAGGCGGGGTTCGAGCTGGTCGGGTTCGCGCGGGCGGAGCCGATTCCGCCGCGGGCGCTGACCCAGTGGCTCGAGGCGGGCTTCGACGCCGACCTCGACTGGATGCGCGAGCGGCTGGCGGATCGCCTCGATGTCGGCAGGCACCTGCCGGGCGCGAAGACGGTGATCGCGTTCGCCAATAACTACTGGCGCACCGATGAGCCGTCGCCGATCGCCCGCTACGCGCGCGGCCGCGACTACCACTACACGATGAAGGATCGACTGAGGGCGGTGCGGCGGGCTCTGCGGGCCAACGCGCCGGAGGTGAACGACTTCGCGGCGGTCGATACGGCGGCAGTGATGGAGAAGGTGTGGGCGGTGAGGGCAGGGCTTGGGTACGTCGGGCGCAACGGGTGCCTGATCACCGAGCGCTTCGGCTCCTGGGTGTTGCTGGCGACGATGGTGCTCGACGTCGAGGTCGACGTTTATGCGACGGTGGCGGCTGAGGATCGATGCGGGAAGTGCACGCTCTGTGTCAGCGCGTGTCCGACGGGAGCGATCGTCGCGGACCAGGTCATCGACGCGCGGGCCTGTCTGTCGTACCAGACGATCGAGAACGAGGCGGCAATCCCCGTGGTGGTGCGGGGCACGATGGCCGGCCTCGCGTTTGGGTGTGACATTTGCCAGGAGGTCTGTCCGCTGAATCGGGATCCGCTCGTCGCGGGGGAACGGTTCGCGCCTCGGCCCGTGTCGGCGCTGACCGTGGCGCAGCTCGCGGGGCTGACGGCGGCGGAGTTCGGCTCACTGGCCCCGGGGACGCCACTGGCGCGGGCCAAGTACGACGGGGTGCGGAGGAACGCGGCTTATGCGCTCGGCGCGGCGAAGGATGCGTCGGCGCGCGCGCTGCTCGAACGGCTTGCGGGTGATCACGCTCCGAGAGTGGCGGAGGCGGCAGCCTGGGCACTGACCCAGCTGGGGTCGTGAGCGAGCGTCCAGGCGGCTTCGAAGGTTGGCGACCTACGACCGGCGCGAATGAACAGCAAGAAGCGGGGCGCGGTGCAGCCGCTCTTGCCGCACCGCAGGGCGCGGGTAGCCCGGACTCAGACCGCTCCCGCTCGACCTCGCGGCCGACCCGGAAGCCCGACCCCTCGCCGCAGGCTTACAGGTCGAACACCGCACCCGGTCGGGGGGCGACCCTTTCGGAGAGATTATAATAATTCATAATCATTGCCTCGAAAGCCCCCTTCCCCCTCCCCCTGACCCTGGCGTCTCACCCTGCGGATGATCGTCAGAACCCCGGTCCTCCCTCGCGTCGTCGATGCCTGGACTCCCACCCACGAGCCGCGAGCCTGCGGCGGGGTTCGCACTGACCAGTCGGTGGAGACGTCGAGGGCAAGCGCCCCGATTTCGGGCTGGCTGGCGTTGCGGGAGAGCAACATCGAGTGAACCCCGCCCCGCTTCTATGCCAGCACCACACCCTGCACTGGCCGACACCGCCGGAGCCTCTGCGCAGAGCCCCACGACCCGGCAGCCACCCTTCGCGCGGTACAGTCTTCGCGTGCGATTGCTTCCCCTGACGTTCCTCCTCCTCTCCGGCACCGCGGCCGCCGGCACGGTCTGTCTCGCCCCCGCGGGCCCCGACGCCGGAGACGTGCCGTCCGCCGAAGAGACCTACCCGGACCATCGCGTCCAGGCCGAGCCGGGCGACGTCTGCCTTCCGTCCGACGACAACATCACCTCTGCCGCGAAGGCGGTGCTCGGCGCGGGCGCGGGGAGCGAGGAGACCGTCAAGCCCACACCGTGGGACCACAAGACCCCACCCCAATACCTCGACCGCATCGACGCCCGCTTTCACCTCACCGCGCCCGAGAAGGCGACGCTCAACCGGGAAGGCTTCGTCGTCCCCAGCCGGCTCAACTTCGGCAGCTACGGCGTCGGCTTCCACGAGGTCTACCTCTCGCAGCTTCCGGTCTACGTCTCGGTCGACCCGATCCTCCACGCGATCTACGCCAGCAACGATCACCTGATCGCCGCGCTCGAGGCGCGATCACTGGAGCCGATGCTCGAGCGCGCGCTCCGCCTGATGCACTGCGCGCTGGCCGGCGCCGGCTACGCGAAGGAGACCGCCCAGGACCTCGACCTCTACCTCACCGTCGCCCGCTCGCTGCTCGCCGGCGCTCCCGTCCCGAGCGCCCTGGGCTCCGACGTCGAAGCGGCGAAGCTCGTCGCCGACATCGGCAAGGCCGCCGACCTCCACGCGGTGACGCTCTTCGGCCGCAGCCGCAACATCGACTTCTCCGCGTTCGCGCCGCGCGGGCACTACGCCGCTCCGCACCCGGAATCCCAGGAGCCGGATCTCTCGCGCTACTTCCGGGCGGCGATGTGGGGCTCGCGCCTCGAGTTCAACCTCGCGTCCCGTTCGTGCAAGAGCTCCCACCCCGGAGACATCGCCGATCCGGGCGAGACGCCGCGGGAGGCCATCGACGCCCTCGCCCTGGCGGAGCTCGCCCAGCGCTCCGGCGCCCTCACCGACGTCGAGCGCCTCGACCAGGCCTGGAGCGCCCTCGCCGGCCGCCGGGAGGACGTGTCGATCACCGCCCTGCTCACGCTGAAGAAGAAGGCGCACCTCGACTCGCTCACCCAACCCGACGCCTTCACCCGGCTCCGCGCCGCGATCGGCAGCGACTTCCAGCGCACCGTGCGGACCCACTACATGCCCGAGGGCTCGACGATCCTCCCTGCGATCGCCACGTTGATCGGCCCGCGCATCGTCGCCGATTCCGGCGCGGCCACCCAGCTGGTCAACGGCGAGGTCCCCGGCCGCCACTTCCTCACCGCGATCGACATCGCCTACGCGCTGGGACAGGACCGCGCCCGGAAGTACCTCGCGCGCGACCTGTCGACCTTCGGTGCGCTCGAGCACCAGCTGGGAGTCGCCCGCGCCGCGATGGCCGCGCCGCCGGGCGACGATCTCTATTCCCGCTGGCTGGCGGCCATCCGTGCGCTCGGCGACAAACCCAGCGGCGTGACCCCTTCGTTCATGGGCACCGAGTCCTTCGCCGACCTGCGCCTCGGCTCGACGATCGCCGCCTTCGCGCAGATCCGTCACAACTACGTGCTGATGGCCGGCCAGACATACGAAGAAGGCGGCTGCGAGATCCCCGACGGCTGGGTCGAGCCGGCGCCGACGGCTTTCGCCGCGTTGATCGACTACGCCGAGCGCGGGGCCGCGGTCTGGAAGCGCCTCGACCCCGCCGACGCCACCCGCGGACAGGCGTACTTCGCGCGGCTCGCGGCCACCTTGAGGGTGCTCAAACAGATCGCCCTCGCCGAGCTCGCTGGACACCCGCTCTCCGCCGAGGCGAAGCGCTTCCTCGCGATGGTCGTCGAGATCGCGCCTGGCGGCACCGGCGGCCCGCCGACCTACTCCGGCTGGTACTACGACCTGTTCCGCGACCGGGTCGGCGACGGCCTGGCCGCGGCGGACCTGATCGCCGACTTCTTCACCTCCGGCTACGAGCAGAAGATCGCCTACGCCGGCGCCACCCACCCCCGGCTCGGCCTGTTCGTCGTCGATGCCGGCGGCCCGCCCCGGCTGATGGTCGGCCCCGTCGCCCAGCCCTTCATCTACGCCGGCCCGTTGGCGAAGCGCCTCGCCGACGCCGACGTCCCCGCGCTCAAGGGCGCCGAGTCACCTTGGAGCAAGGGCTACACCGTCGCCGCGCCGGCGATTCCCCCGCTGACGGTGAAGCAGGCGGGCGAGGCGGGCTACTGGGACGAGACGACCCGGAAGGGCCCGGGGGTGACGCTGCTCGTTCACAGCCGCCGCGCCCTGGGCAAGGTGACGATCGAGCTGCTCGACCACCACCGCGTTTGTTTCGCGAAGAAGACGCTCGAGGTGGCCGAGAAACCTGTGCGCTTCGCCTTCCCCAACAAGCACTGGAGCGACACCCCGATCGAGCTGAGCTCCGTCGCCGTGCGCGTCGGGGACTTCCAGTACGTCTACGACCTCGAGCTGCTCGAGCCGACGATCGCCTTCGAGCTCGGCGAAAAATGAGTTCGGGGAATTCCTCATCGTCCGCACGCGTCGATACGAAGATGCGATTGTCCCGCCCATGATTGGCGCCCTGCTCCTGAGCCTGACGATGTCCGTCGCCGATGCCGGCACCGCGCCGGCCGACGCCGGGGTCCTCGCCTACGACCCGAAGAAGCCCGAGACCTGGCGGCTGTCGGCGAAGCTTCCCCCGAAGAGCCGCGCCCGCGAAGAGCTGGTGCTGGAGTGGATCGCTCCCTCGAAAGACCCGAACGAGGTCCCCCTCACCCGCGCCGAGGCGGAAGCGCTGCTCGATGACCCGCGCGCCCAGTTGGTCTACTGGGAGAAGACGATCTCGATCGTCGCCCCCTCGATGGTGGTCCGCCAGCGCCAGGCCCACGTCGACCTGCTCAAGATGTTCCTCGCGCCCGAGCGGCTCGAGGCCGGCGCCGAGTTCTACGGCGTCCACCGCGCCGTGCTCGAGAAGTCGGGCGCCCGGCACAACGTCGACCCCGCGGTGGTGGTGAGCATCCTGATGTGGGAGTCGAAGCTGGGGAAGCTCACCGGCGACTTCTTTGCCTTCAACGCGTTCATCTCCCAGGCGTTCTTCGCCGAGGACGCCAACGGGATGGCGCTGGAGAAGAAGGAAGAGCGGGCCCTGGCCGACAAGCAGGCCGAGCGGGTGGCGACGATCCGCGCCCGCGCGCTCCACAACCTCTCGGTGCTGGTGCGCCAGTGCGCCGCGAAGAAGATCGACCCCCTTGCCGTCAAAGGCTCGTGGGCCGGCGCGCTCGGCTTCCCCCAGTTCATGCCCTCGAGCCTGCGCTGGGCCGAAGACGGCGACGGCGACGGGAAAATCGACCTCTACACCTTCGACGACTCGATCGCGTCGATCGCCAACTACCTGAGCGAGTTCGGCTTCGCCAAGAGCCGGGAGAAGGCGGTGTGGGGCTACAACCACGAGGCGGCCTACGTCAGCGGCGTGCTCGGGTTCGCCGACGCGCTCACCGCCCGGCTCAAGACCGACGCCGGTACCGCGTCGAAGTAGCGGCTTTCAGGGCATCGCGGTGGCAGGCTGCGCACCACGTACCGGCTTGCCCCAAGCGACGCTGATGCCTCCGAAGAGCATGAAGCCAGTTCGGCTCTCGTGGTGGGTGTAGGTGCCCAGGCGGATGAACGGTTCGATGTCGCGGGGAGAACCGTTCTCGCGGCGAATCGGCACCGAGACGAACAGCGAGACGATGTTGCCGACGTAGCCAGCGGCGGGGACAAACGTGAGGTCGTCGTTGATGCCGACGTGGAGGTTCACTTCCTTGCTCAGGCGGGTGTCGATCAGGATCGAGCCGTTGTTCTTGATCAGCCAATCCGACCGGGCGAGCACCGCGTCCTGGCGGAGGTTGATGAAGTAGGGCGCGCTCCCGATGTTCCAGTAGTCGGCGGAGAAGACGTTGGTGATGATCAAGTTGTACGGCCCGGCGATCTCCACCTCGCCCTGGAGCACGGCGGTGAAGGTGAGGTCGAGCCCGAGCACCGACTTCGCGTTCGCCGCTGGAAGGTCTGCGTCGGCGTGCTTCGCGTGGTACCCGCTCAGGCCGTAGTAGCCGAACCCGTCGACCGGCAATGGCCAGATCGCCACCGCTGCCGCCGCTGCCCTCAACTCGAGGAACGAGAGCGGGGAGATCGCCGCGTAGACGCCCTGGTGGGTGTAGATCGGCGTGGCGTAGTTGAAGAGCCCGAACTCGAAGCCGTCGTAGTCATGCAAGATCCCCGGCAGTTCCGTCAGAGGCAGGCAGTAGGCGACCCGCAGTTGGTTCTCTCCGCCCTCGGGGTTGACCACCCCGACCAGGGTCTCGTCGATGATTACCAGCGGCTTGCCCGTGCCGAGGCACGACTGACTTCCTGCGTACGCCGGCGCTGACATCAGCACCCCGACCGTTCCCATTGCTGCCAGCCACCACCTTCCGGTTCCCATAGCAGAGGTGCCCGTGCACGGGGCGGGCCCACGGCCCTGCGGGGGCGGTCGGTGCGAGGGCTGTGCACGGTTCGGCACAGTCCCGTGCGTGGCAGCGCGCAGGTCCGCGTCGATCAGGCCGCCCAGCTCGCCCGGTAGACCGCGCCGAGCTCGATCTGCGAGTGGATGCGCACCACCAGCTCGCGGGCGCCGGAGCGGGTGAAGCCCGACTCGAGCAGCCCAAGGTAGAAGCCGGGCACTTCGGAGACGTCGTTGAAGGCGATCTCGTAGGTGTGAGGCGCGATCTCGATGCAGGTGGTCTCGATGTAGTTGGTCGAGGTGCGGAAGTTCCGGGTCATCCGCCGCACGGTGCGGTCCGGCCCGAGCAGCTTCACCACCGCCAGCATCGCCGCGCCGATCATCGAGTGGGCGAAGACGTCCATCGTCCGGGCGGCCAGCCGCCGGTGCCGCTCGAGCGGCTCGAAGCCCGGGTAGATCTCTTCCCCGAGGATCTTCACCACGCCGGCCCACAGCTCCGCCGGGTACGCCGGCTGAATCTTCGCCGCGGGGTCGAAGCCCTTCGCCAACAGCCGCGCCCGGCAGCGCGGAGAGACGTCCGAAGACACCGCCTGCACCAGCCCGCTCATCGCGTCGCTGAAGACGAGCTTCTCGGTCATGAGAACAGTCCGCTGCCTTCACCCGGGATGTGGGCGGGAGCGCCGCAGATCGCCCGCGCCCCCATCGCGCCGGAGATGATCGCTCCCTCCATGCAGCCGGCGTTGAGGCCGCACTCGGTGTAGTCGCCGACCAGCGTCAGGTTCTTGAAGTCGGTGTCGCCCGGCGGCAGGCGGTGCTTGCTCGAGCCGGTGAGCGACAGCACGTACCGCTCCGACGGGTCGACGTTGGCGCGCCACCACTGGCTGTCCAGGCGCGCCGGGCCCACGCGGTTCAACGGATCCACCAGCAGCTCCCAACGGAAGACCTGCTTCTGGGTGCCCGGGTCGAGGACGAACGCCTTCGGCCAGAGGAACTGGAGCTTGTCGTTGATGAACGACAGCGCCTCCTGCTTCGCCAGCGCCTGCTCCTTCGCGGGGTAGCCGGTGTCGGTGCGCGGCGGGTAGTCGAAGGCCGAGTCGGTCATCGAGCCGCAGAAGTAGCCGACGATCTTCGGCTCGTGGCCAGCGGGCCAGGTCTCGTAGGGCAGGGTGATCGACAGGTCCGCCCAGGTGTCGAGCGGCTCGCCGAACGTCGAGAGCAACGACGGGCCGTGGTCCCAGCCCAGCGATTTGAGGTCCTGATTGAGCCAAAGCTGAAACGCCTGCGTCCGGTTGGTCTGCAGACTCTTTAGCATCCGCTTCCATCGGTCGCTGCGCGCGGTCAGTTGCTTGGCGACGAAGCGCAGCGGGTCGAGCGAGAGCCCACAGATGACGTGATCGAAGTCGACGCCCTTCTTCAACACCCGCGTGGTTCCGCCCTTCCACGGAGTCCAGAACGACTCGAGGTCGATCTGTTGCTGCTTCAGCTGCGCGCCTTCGACGAGCTGCGCGTACCCTGGCTCGCTCGGCCAGCAGGGCAGACCGTTCACCGTCACCAGCGGGTCATACTCCGGGACCTTCAGCTGCGCCTGCCGGTTGAACTGGATCTCGGTGACCTCCATCGGGCCCGAGGCGGGGGCGACCAACTGCGTCACTTCGTGGAAGAACTCGAACTTCACGCCCCGCTGCCGGAGCACCTGGTACAGCGGAGCGAACACCGAGTCGCCGGTGCCGGCCGCGAAGCGCCAGGTGATCGAGCCCTTGTACATCAGGAACATCCGGGCGGCGCCGCGGAGGATCGTCCCCGTCTCCATCTGGGGGTTGTTCGACCAGTGGAAGAGCGCGAACGATGAGTCGTACGCCGATTGGATCAGGCACGAGTCGAGCAGCTCGGGCGAGCCGCCGTGCTTCTTCACCCAGTCGTTGAAGTTGATGTCGTTGACCGCGTCGGGACCCCGGGTGATCACCTCGTCGGCGAGTACGCCGACCAGCATCGTGCCGATCGCGTCGATCGAGATCCACGCCCGGTAGCTGTCGAGGTCCTGGTGCACCGAGCTGCCCATCGCCCGGCGGATGAGGTTGAGCCCAAGCCTCAAAAGCTTCGCCAGCAGCGAGGTGGCCAGTCCACCCATCGCGTGGCCGGTGCGCAGCCCGTCGAGCTGCTGCCGCACCCGGGAGAAGGTGAACGAGATCATCCGCAGCACCGCGGCGGCCGCGAGCGACACCGGGATCCCCGCGAGCTTCTCGAGCACGCCGACGGTCGCCCGGTGCGCGCCCCACAGGCTCCAGAGGACCTCGAAGGCCTCGATCAAATAGTCCCACGGCGGAGGGAACTCGCTGCCCACGCCGGGTCGCGACGGGTTCGAGGGCAGGGGGAGATCCCACGCGTGCCACTGCCCCTTGAACTGCTGCTGCATCGTGAAGAAGTTGTGCGGGAGAAACGCCTGCTCGAAGGTGGAGATCGGCACCGTCGCCGGGCGGTTCAGCTCGCGATAGACCTCGCGCATCATCTTGAACGCGTTGTCGTAGAAGCCGAACCACAGGTGCAGTCCGTGCTCCTGGATCCGGTTTCCCTTCGCCGGGTCGCGCCCGGTGGCGCCCTTGCCGCCCAGCCGCCAGCCGAGTTGATAGACGGTGATCTCGTACTGGTCGGCCCAGCCTTTGACGTTGGTGAGCTCAAACACCGCGGACAGGGACGCTGCGCCGCCTCCGAGCACGGCGATTTTTTGTTTCATCGGAACCTGACTACAGCGCGTCCGGATCCCACTCGTCGAGCGCCTTTTCCTTCTTCTTCTTCGGCTCGTCGCGCTTGGCCGGCGCTTCCTCGCGGGGCTCGGTCTTCTTCAGCGGCGGCGCCTTGTCTTCCTCGCGCACGTAGCGGTCGAGGCCGGCGTTGCGCTTGGGCTCCTCCCGAGCGGGGGGCGGAGCCTCACGCACCTCGGCCTTCTTCGGCTCGGACTTCGGCTCGGGTTTGGCGTCGACCTTGGAGAGCTGGGTCCGGTTGCTCTTCGGCGTCTCCTCGGGCTTGAGCTCGGCCGGCGGCGGGTCGGCTTTCTTCTTCTCCGCCCTCGCGGGCTCGTCGCGAGGCGGGCGATCGTCGCGCAGGTCCTCTTCGCGCTTGGGCGGCGGGGCGGGGGTCTCGCTGACCTTGCTGCGCCCGTCGCCCTCGCGCTTCTTCGGGCTCGACGCCGCCCGGTTCGGCATTCCGTCTTCGTCGACCTGCCGCGACCCCGGGGCGTCCTTGAGCGCGCCCTCGTCGAGGTTGTTGCGCTTGGTCTCGAAGAAGCGCTCGCGGCACTCGAGGTCGACGGTGTTGCACTTGTTGAGGCACTTGTTGACCTTGGCGCGGGCCTTGTCGTTGGTGTTGCCGCCGAAGTTGATGGTGCAGTCTTCTTTGCACTCGGCGTACGCGTCGTCGCACTCGTCGGGCGAAGCGGGGCGCTGCGCGGAGGCCAACGCGCTCACCAACACACTTCCCCACAGCAGCAACCCTTTCACGTCTGGAAGCCTAGAGCAGAACGCCTGAGAGCACTTCTTGCTTAGACGACCCTGCATGCCCTGCTCGTTCCCCGCGCTGTGTCTGCTCGTCCTCACCCTCGTCTCCGCAGCGCCACACCGGCCAGCCTTCCGCACCGGGGATGTGGTGCTCCAGACCTCGGCCTCGCAGCTGTCGCTGCCGATCCGCGAGGCGACCCACAGCCCGTGGAGCCACACCGGGCTGATCGAGGTCACCGCCGACGGGGTCTTCGTCCTCGAGGCGATTTCGCCGGTCTCGTGCACCCCGTGGGGGAAGTGGCAGGCGCGGGCGGTAGCGGGCAAGGTCAAGGTGCTGCGCCTGAAGGGGCTCGACGCCGCGCAGGCACGGAAGTCGGTGGAGTGGGCGAGGGCGATGCTCGGCCGCCCCTACGACGTCCGCTACGGCTGGGACGACGAGACGCTCTACTGCAGCGAGCTGGTGGTCAAAGCGCTCGAGCACGGCAGCGGGGTGAGGGTGGGCCACTTCGACCGGCTCGACGCGCTCGACCTGTCTCCGCAGTCGCAGGCGTTGGCGGCGAAGCTCCAGGTGCCGCTGTCCACCGAGGTGGTGACGCCGGCGGCGCTGGATCAAGACAGCCAGTTCGAAGAGGTGACCCCTTAGAGATCGGAGTCCCGGCACGCTTCGTCTTGCTTCGGCGTCAGCGCCTGCTTCGCGCGCATCGGCCTGCAGACGTTCTGCAGCCGCATCGAGCTCGCGCCGGCCATCGCGGCTTTGAGCCCGGGCTGCATCGAGCTCCAGCACCACTCGAAGGCGACCTGCCGCGCGGCCTTCGCGGCGTCGTTCTCTTCCGGCGTCTCGAGCGCGGCGGCGGTCGAGGCGACCACGTCCGCGTCCTTGCAGGAGGGAGCGTCCTTCGCGCCGACCGCGCGGCCGAACAGCGGCATCGCGCGGACCGGCGGCGAGCCGTTGCGGCGCAGCAGCTTCCCCGCGGCGAGACTGCCGGCGGGCGTCAGCGTCAGCTCGTAGGCCGCGAACCCCCGGAAGCAGGCGTCGTCGTTGGTGCGCAGGCAGCGGCGCAGCCCGGCCATCGCCGCCTCGTCGCGGGCGGAGACGAAGCTCTGGCTCTTGTCGAGGAAGGCGAAGCGCTTGCGCAGCGCGTCCGCCTGCACCACCTGGGCGAAGACGTTCTTCTCCGCGGACGCCAACGGGAGCACGCCCGCGGCGGCGGTGGCGACCATCGCTCTCCATGCGTCGGTGCGCACGGCGGCCGGGAGCTCCTCGGCGCGCTCGAGCACCTGAGCGTACTCCTTGCGCTCGCCCAGCGCCTTGAGGTCCGCCATCGTCGCCGGGTCTTTCGTCAACAGCACGAGCAGGAGGAGGTGCATGGTCTGCCCGGCAGTCTGGGGGCCCTCCTGAGGAATTCAAAGGAGGATCGCCTACGGAGCGCGCGGGTGCCGCTGGGTGTAGCAGGGCTCGATCGGGAAGCGCTCGAGCAGTTGATCGGCGTCGGCGCGCAGCTTTTCGTAGCCGCGGCCCGGCTGCTCGGCCTTGAGCTTGAGCGCCACGTCGGAGCGGTAGATGCCCGACAGCGACTGCTTCCATGCGGTGGCGTTGGAGAGCGGACTGAAGTCGGCGTCGATGAAGTCGATCTCGATGTAGCGGGTCTGTTTCGCTGAGACCGCCTCGAGGACGATCAGCCCGTCGGAGGCGCGCACCGTGCCCTTCTCCTTGAGCTTGTAGCGGTAGCGGACCTTGTCGGGCGCCGAGCGGTCGATGAGGTAGCCCATCTGGAAGCGGACGTTGGGAATGAAGAAGACGGGCACGTGCTGTTCCCAGAAGACGAGGAAGCGGTTGCCGTCCTCCGACCCTTTCACCCGATGGACGTCCTCGAGGTCGGGGAACAGCTGGGCGTAGTGGTCGAAGTCCTCGACGACCGAGGCGACCGTGGCCAGCGGCGCGGCGATCACCATCTCCTGCCGGACCCCGACGGTGTCGGAGTGGCCCGGCGTCACCAGGCACTCGAGGGTGAGCGGGTTCGCGTCCTTTCCCGGCTGGAAGGGGGGCGGCGAGGTCCAGCCGGTGAGGTGGTCGAGCACCCACTTCGTCGAGGGGCTGTCGGGGCCGGGCAGCGAATCGGTGATCGGGTGAGGCTCCGCCGCGAGGAGGAAGGCGCACAGAGGGGCCAGGCCGATCACCCGCGCGACTGTAGCTGGGTCGTGGTAGCTGCCGCTCTTCAAATGCCCGAGCTCCCCGAGGTCGAGATCGCCCGCCGCACCCTCGAGCGCTGGTTCGACGGTCACCGCGTCGAGCGGGCCGAGGCGAGCAAGACGCGCATCTTCCGGGGCGCGAAGCCGAAGCAGTTCGAGGCGATTCGTGGGCCGCTGACCCGCGCCGAGCGCAAGGGAAAGTACCTGCTGCTCTCCTTCGGTGACCAGGGCCTGCTCGCCCACCTGGGGATGACCGGGAAGTTCCTCAAGCGCCCGCGGGCGGAGGAAGTGCCCTACAGCCGGGCCCGGTTCGTGCTCGACAACGGCGAGGTGATTCACTTCCGCGACCCCCGGATGTTCGGGCGGATCGAGCCGGTGCCCGCCGCGAAGCTGTGGGACCTGGGGGTGATCCAGGAGCTCGGCGTCGATCCGCTCCTCGACGGCTTGAGCGTCGAGCAGCTGCGGCAGGCGATGGGGAAGACGGCGCGGCCGTTGAAGCTGGCGCTGATGGACCAGGGCCGCGTCACCGGCCTGGGCAACATCCACGCGGCCGAGGCGCTGTTCCGGGCGAAGCTCCACCCCGACCGCGCCCCGGCCTCGTTGAGCGACGTGGAGTGGACCCGGCTGCGCGCGGGGATCCTCGCCGCGCTCGACTTCGGTCTGAGCGAGCAGCAGAACACCGACGAGATCCGCTACGTCGAGGAGGCCGGCAGTGAGAACCCGTTCTTCGTCTACGGCCACGCCGCGGAGCCCTGCCGTGTCTGCAAGACGAAGATCCGCAAGGCCGAGCACGGCGGCCGGTCAACGTTCTTCTGCCCGAAGTGCCAGAGCTTGAAGAAGCCCGCGAAGAAGAGGAAGAGCCGATGAGCCAGGTCAAAGCGAAGGGCCTCGATCACGTCGCGATCGCGGTGAAGGACCTCGAGAAGGCGATCGCGTTCTACGAGAAGGCGTTTGGGCTGAAGCTGGCCGAGGTCGAGGAGGTCAAGGAGCAGAAGGTGCGCACCGCGATCTTCGGGCACGGCCTGGGGCGAATCGAGCTGATCTGCCCGACGGAGCCGGACACCGGCGTCGCCAAGTTCCTCGACAAGCGCGGCGAGGGGCTGCACCACATCTGCATCGAGGTCGAGGACATCGACGCGGCGCTGGACGAGCTCAAGGCCCAGGGGGCGCCGCTGATTGATCAGGTCCCGAAGATCGGCGCGGGCGGGGCGAAGATCGCCTTCATTCACCCCAAGGGGGCCCACGGGGTCCTCACCGAGCTGCGCCAGGGGCCAAAGAAACCCTGAAATCAGGCGGTGGTACGCCCGTACAGCGCTCGTGCTTTTCCCTTGGACGGCGCAGCACGCCGGTGGCAGAACCCGCCGCCTCATGGTTCCCTCCCGCTCGTGGCTGGCTGCGTTCGTGCTGTTCGGCGCCAGCTCCTCCTTCGCACAGACCGACGCCGACGCAGGCAGCGCTCCCGCCACCGACGTCGAGACCCTGCGCCGCGAGCTCGATGCGACGCGAAAAGACCTGAAGGAGATGCGCGAAGAGGTCCGCGCCCAGCTGGCGACCCAGTCAGCCGCCACCGGCTGGAGTGAGGACTTCGTCGAGGAGAAGCGCAAGCTCGAGGTCTTCGAGCCCGACGGGTACTTCCGGGTGCGCCCCGAGCTGCTCTACCGGATGGATCTCGGCCGCCCGGCGGATCCTTCGGGCTACACCACCTTCCCGATTCCCCCCACCACCATCCCCGCCGCGGGCGTCGCCAAGGAACGGACGGTGGCCGGGGTGAACATGCGCTTCCGCTTCGAGCCGACCTTCAACGTCTCCGAAGAAGTGCGAATCCGGATGCAGATCGACGCGCTCGACAACGTGCTGATGGGCGCCACCCCGGACTACGGCTTCTCCCGCGATCCGGCCCACGCCTACGACCGCGACAACTTCAGCGTCTTCAGCAACTCGGTGTCCGCGCCCCGTTCGGGGATCAACGCGCTGGGTGACTCGATCGCGGTGAAGCGGATCTGGGGCGAGGTCTCGACCCCCGTCGGCATCCTCCGCTTCGGCCGCATGGGCTCGCACTGGGGCCTCGGCATGACCCACAACGACGGCAACTGCCTCGACTGCGACTTCGGCGACACCGTCGACCGGGTGATGTTCGTCGCCGAGCCGCTGGCGGGCTACTACGTGACGCCGATGGTGGACATCAACGCCGAGGGCCCTTCCTCGTACCGGACCAGCTCGGGCCAGGTGTTCGACGCGAGCAACTCGGACGACGCCCACAGCGCGGTGATCGCGCTCGCCCGGCGCGACACCGAGAGCCAGGCCCGCGCCCGCCTCGAGGCCGGCCAGTCGGTGTTCAACTACGGCGTCCACCTCACCTATCGCTGGCAGCGCAACGACCCCACCGACTTCTACGGCCAGCCGTTCACCTCGGAGTCGGCGACCAACGCCACTGCCGGCTACGTGCCCCGCAACGCGCAGATGTGGACCCCCGACGTCTGGGTGAAGTTCGAGCGCGGCAGCCTTCGGCTCGAGCTCGAGGCCTCGGGCGTGATCGGCAACATCACCAATGTCGCCCAGACCGGCGCCGACGCGAACACCCCGGGCAAGAACCAGGGGATCGGGATCATGCAGTTCGGCGGCGTGCTCCAGGGTGAGTACAAGCTGCTCGACAACGCGCTCTCGATTCAGGTCGAGCTCGGGTTCGCCTCGGGCGACGACGCGCCGGGCTTCGGCAACTTCCCCCGCCGCAAGGTAGCGGGCGCCGACAACATCACCCAGCCGGGCGACATCGACGGGCCGCAGTACGCCTGCCAGAGCAGCGGCGGGTGCACCGACTCGGTGATCAAGAACTTCCGCTTCAACCGCGACTACCGGATCGACATGATCCTCTTCCGCGAGATCCTCGGCGGGGTCACCGATGCCTTCTACGCCAAGCCCACGGTCAAGTACCGGATCGCGGATGGCTTCACCGCCTGGGGCAGCGTGATCTACTCGCGGGCGATCTACCTCCAGTCGACGCCCTCGTACCACCTGACCGGCGCTGGCGTTGCGGCCGGCGACGCGAACCTTGGCTTCGAGATCAACCTCGGCGCCCGCTACGAGACGGAAGACGGGTTCTTCGGCGAGCTGCGGTGGGGCATCCTCTTCCCGCTCGGCGGCTTCGCCGACTCGCGGCCGACGACGCCCACCGGGCTCGACTCGGCCCAGGCGCTGCGCGGCTCGGTCGGCATCAAGTTCTAGGGCAGGGCAGGGGTGATCATCCCAGGGTGCGGATTCCGCACGTTCTGACGATCACCCCCCCACCAGCATCGGCCGGGGCTGGCGAGTTCGCCCGCTTTCATGCGATGAGGCTCCCCGAAGAGGCGGGCGCGCAGGCGGTGCACGCGGCGGATCTTTCGGGCCTGGCGATCCTCAACCTCTCACCCGACGGGGCGAAGGGGCCGCTGGCGGGGCAGGGCGCAGCGATGCCGGAGTTCGACGTCCTCAGCCTCGATGACTACACCTACAAGAAGGGCGCGTACGCCTCGCTGAGCGGCGTGCGCAGCGCCGCACTCGCCAACGGCAAACCCTGTTGGCGCTACCTCGACAGCTTCCGCTACACGACCGAGACCGACGCCACCACCGAGTCCGACTTCCGCTGGGACGCGTACGTCGGCGCGGTCTACGGGTTCACCGGACACAGTTGGTTCATCTACCAGATCGACACCAACCCAGACCTGATGCCGCTGCTGTTCACCACCACGGGGCTCTACGGCTCCGCCCGCACCGCGATGTTCCAGTGGGCAGCGTCGCTCAACCAGCAGTTCGCCTCGCTCGGCCGCAGCTTGAGCCTGCTGGAGAGCACCGACGTCCGCTACGTCGCGAGCCTGCTTCAGCCCGCGAGCACCACCGGCTTCGCCAAGGGGGCGGGCGGAGACCCATACCTGTTCAAGGTGAGCCCGCCGCCTGCGACCTTCGCCGACGTCGCGCTCGGCTTCTTCAAGGACGACTGTGGCGAGAGGTACGTGCTGATTCAGTCGCAGCGGCACAAGGGCGCCGACTTCCCCAACTCGTCCGAGAGCAGCACCGTCTTCAAGGTCGAGCTCGACTTCACTGGCGCCACCGACCCGACGTTGGATCGCACCGCGATCTGGGTGCTCGACCCGGTGACCGACCAGCTCACTGCGCGAGCGCTGACCACGACCGGACCGAACAGCGCCACCATTGACCTCACGCTCCCCGCAGGCGGAGGGCTGCTGCTCAAGTACAAGAACGCCCGGGCGTTCGCGCGGAGCCTTGATCGGCGGAGGCAACCGGGTACCGTCGCGGCCGATGAAGCGCACCCGCTGGACCCTGCTGCTGATCGCGCTCTTCGCGTGCGGCTGCGGAATCAAGGCACCGCCGCGGCCGCCGCTGCCCGAGAAGGCGCCGGTTCCCGCGCGCGAAGCCGAGGGGGTGGACGCCGGCTGCTGCCAACCCGCGGGGGAATGACACCACCCGTCGGATGGCGTGACCTTTTCGCGGCCCATCTCTATGGTGCGCCTCCCTCTCACCGGAGTCACCCGATGACCAAGATCTCCAGCAGCTCCCCCGCCACCGGCCGGTTCACCCAGGCCGGCGCGAAGGCCAACGAGGTCAAGCTCAAGAAGCTCGACGGGCAGATCAAGACCGCGAAGGCCGAGGTGAGCAAGTTCGTGAAGCAGATGATGGTCAGCCGCTACACCGCCGACGGCTACAAGAAGGCGCTCGCCCACCTGCACACGCTGCAGAAGAACGAGAAGACGCTCGAGCACACCCGGGCAAAGCTGATCGACCTGATGACCCGCGCCTGAAATCGGTTAGCCCGCGGTGAACCACTTCTCGATTCGCCGCGGCTCGCTGCATTGTGAGGGGGTACCGCTCTCTCGCATTGCGGCCGAGGTCGGCACCCCGACGTACGTCTACTCGACCGCGACGTTGACCCGGCACCTCGGGGTGCTGCAGGCGGCGTTCGAGGGCACCCCGCACCTGCTCTGTTACTCCGTGAAGGCCAACTCCAGCCTCGCGATCCTCAAGCTCTTCGCGAAGCTCGGCGCCGGCTTCGACATCGTCTCCGGCGGAGAGTTGGTACGGGTGCTGACCGCGCGGGGACTTGCCGCGCGCGTGGTGTTCTCCGGCGTGGGGAAGACCCGCGACGAGATCGCCTTCGCGCTCAAGGCGGGCATCCTCCAGTTCAACGTCGAGTCCGCCGAAGAGCTGTACGCGCTCGACGCGGTCGCGCGGTCGATGAACACCCACGCGCCGTTCGCGCTGCGGGTCAACCCGCACGTCGACGCCCGCACCCACCGCTACATCTCCACCGGCCTGAAGACCTCGAAGTTTGGCGTCCCCTTCGCCGAGGCCCGCGAGCTCTACCGCGCGAGCCGGACGATGAAGGGCCTGCTCGCCCGCGGCCTCGACTGCCACATCGGCTCGCAGCTCACCGATGCCCGGCCGGTGCGCCAGGCGCTGGGGCGCGTCGCCGAGCTGTTCACCTCACTGCGGGGCGAAGGCTTCGGGCTCACCCACCTCGACGTCGGCGGCGGGCTGGGCATCACCTACACCGACGAGAAGCCACCGTCGGTCGACGAGTACGCCCGGGCGGTGAAGGGCGCGCTGCGCGGCATCGAGGCGACCCTGGTGATGGAGCCGGGCCGGGTGCTGGTC
>JAYVRT010000474.1:0-1783 GCA_043776025.1 Archangiaceae bacterium
CGCTGGGCGACATCAACCTCGGCATCAAGGCCTCTCGCGAGTGGGCCCACGGGCTGTGGGCGGGGGCGGATCTGCGCTTGATCACCTTCTCCGGCGTCGGCAACCAGTCGGTCGATCGCTTCGCCGTCGGCGTCAAAGGGCAGATCGTCGCCGCGTACGACTTTCGGGCGATCACCCCGAAGTTCCCGGCGATCTTCCACTTGAACCTCGGCTTCACCGCCGACAACTCCGGCGGGCTGCTCAATACGATCAAGCCCAACGCCTCGGAGGAGTTCGCCCTCTCTCTCAACAAGTACACCCGCTTCAACTTCGCCCTCGCCCTCGAGGTCCCGCTGCCCTTCGTCATCCCGTTCCTCGAGTACAACCTGGGTGTGCCGGTGGGCCTCCCCTCGACGGGCCTGATCGGGCCGGACGCGCAGCCGGTGGACGCGAGCGCGGCGATGCCGCAGACCTTCGGCCTGGGCTTGAAGGTGACGGCGATCAAGGACCTGACGATCCTCGCGGCGTTCGACTTCGGCCTCACCCGTTCGGTGGGCCTGGGCGTCCCCGCCACCCCGCCCTGGAACTTCCTCATAGGGGCCTCGTTCAACATCGACCCCTTCCAGCGCGGAGAGACCAAGCTGGTCGAGACGGTTCGCGAGCGCACGATCGAGAAGAAGGTCGCCGAGGCCCCCAAGACCGGCAAGGTCGAAGGCACGGTGATCGACGCCGAGACGAAGAAGCCGATTCCCGGTGTGATCGTGGCGATGGTCGGCGCTGGGCTGCCCCCGGTCGCCTCCGACGCGCCGTCAGGCAAGTTCCTCACCCACGAGCTGCCCGCGGGCTCGGTGAAGCTGCACGTCACCCGCGATGGCTACAAGGAGATCGAGCAGGAATTGAAGCTCGAGCCCGGCAAGACCTCGAAGATCGAGCTGAAGATGGAATCGGAGGTGAAGAAGGCGCTCATCGAGCTCACCGTCGCCACCAAGAAGAAGCCGATCACCTCCACCGTTGCCTTCGTCGGCGAGAAGCCCCAGAGCGCGGGCACCAACGAGGCGAACAAGGAACCGGTGAAGGTCGAGATCGCGGCCGGCACGTACACCGTCAACGTCACCGCCGAGGGCTTCCTCGCCCAGACCCGCGAGGTCGCGGTCGGCCCGGGGGCGACGCTGCCGCTGGCGTTCGACATGGTTCCGGCGCCGAAGAAGCTGTTGGTGATCTTCAAGGAAGACAAGATCGAGATCCTCCAGCAGGTGCACTTCGAGTTCGGCAAGGCGACGATCCTCGCCGACAGCTTCTCGCTGCTGCAGCAGGTGGTGGACGCGATCGTCACCAACAACGTCAAGCGGATCCGCGTCGAGGGCCACACCGACAACAAGGGCGACAAGGCGAAGAACCAGAAGCTCTCGGAAGATCGGGCGAAATCGGTGGCGGACTTCCTCATCGCCCAGGGCATCGATAAATCGCGCCTGGAATCGGTAGGATTCGGGGACACCAGGCCGGTAGCCCCGAACCTGACTGCGCGCGGTCGTGAGCTGAACCGCCGCGTCGAGTTCATCATCAGCGAGAGGTGACCATGGCCAGACTGCTGGCGTTGCTGCTCACGGTGACCGTGGGGGCGAGCTGCTCTGCGCCGTGCAGAGAGACCGACCCCTGCTACATCGCACCGATGAAGGATCCGCCGCAGGTGTTCCTGATCGCGCCGGAGACCAACCAGATCGGCACGGTGCTGAAGTTGAAGGCGAACGTCGTCGGCTGCAAGACGATCACCCAGATCCAGATCCTCCAGAACAAGACGTTCCTG
>JAYVRT010000475.1:0-5700 GCA_043776025.1 Archangiaceae bacterium
CCCGCTCGAGCAGCTCGGTGATCGTCGCCTTGGTCGCGGTGGGGTCGCTCACCGAGGGCGGGCCGTCAGCGCCAAAGTTGAGGTCGAGCTTCACCGCCACGTTGGCGGTGCCCGCGCCGGCGGGGATCTTGTCGATGAACAGCTGACCCCCTTTCTGCAGGTCGTCCATCGCGGCCTTGGTGGCGGCCGCAGTCGTCGCCTCCCAACCGGGAATCGGTGCGTTGGGGAAGATCTTGTCGGTGCCCTTCACCTGCGGAGGCAACGGCGTCTGATGCACCGACACCGCGGTCTTGTAGGTCGACGCCTTGTCGAACGCCTCGAGGGAGATCGCCGGGGTCCGGCCCGCGCTGATCGGCCCTCCGGCTGCGAGCTCGCCCTCGAGCTTCTTCCGCACCGTCGCCAGCACCTGCAGCTGGGTGCGGCGGTCGTCGACCAGCGAGAGGCCAGCCCGCATCAGCTGCACCTTGTCGAGCGCCACCGCCGGGTTGGGAGATGCAAGCAGGTCCATCGCGATCCGGCTGGAAATCGACTCCACCTGCCGGCTGTTCCCCTTCTGCGCCGCGCTCACCAGCTCGCCGAGCGCTCCGCCGCGGAGGTCCTTGCCCGCGAACCACTCGAACTGGATCTGCTGGTCGGCCTGGTACAGCTTGAACTGCTCGGGGCTCGCTGGGCGATCGACGCCCACCGGGTAGCCGCGCGAGGCGGCGTACTTGGCGAAGCTGGCCTCGACCTTCGCCATCCGCGCCTGGATCGCGTCGAGCTCGGAGGCCGACAGCTTGTTGTCCGAGTACGCCTGGCTCTTGAGCGCCGTCACCTCGGCGGAGAGCGAGTCGAGCTCGCGCGTCCCGCCCAGCAGCGAGTCGAGGCGGTTGAGCAGCCGGTCGGCGTTGCCGAAGAGATTGTTGACCAGACCCATGGCGATTTCCCCCTGCGCGTTGGAAGCGACGGACCATGGCACAGCAGCCACCCGGGGCCGAAGCGAGGTAGGTGAGTGGCCGCCAACCTACAGCGGCTGGTCGAGGAAGTCGGGGCGCAGGTCGGTGACCTGGCCGTAGCTGGCGCTGAAGCGGCTGGGCGCCAGACGCCCCTCGCCGCCGATGACGAAGCCGAAGTCGATGCGAATCGGCACGTAGTTCCATTGGGGCACGAGGATTCGCAGGCCGAGCCCGAAGGTGTGCGTCAGCTCGAGCTTCGAGTCGAAGGCCGAGCCGGCGTCGTAGAAGAGGACGAAGCCGACGAACATCGTCCGCAGCTCGATGGGGCGGGTGCGGTACTCGACGTTGGCGAGGAAGAGGTTTCGTCCCTGCAGCAGCTCGGCCGGCGCGCCCCGCAAGCCGTTGCCTCCGCCGAGGAGCTCGAAGCGGTTGTCGAGGTCGTTCTTGATGAAGTCGACCAGCACCCGCGCCACCAGCCGCCCGGCTTCCAGGGGTGGCGAGACCTCGGTGAGCTCGGCGGCGACGTGGCGGTTGACGGGGATGCCGCCGGGCACGAGGCGGACACCGCCGGCGATCGTCGCGGTGACGAGGTTCTCGTGCGCCAGCCAGCGGTAACGAATCGCGGTCCCCAGCTCGACGAAGTGGGACGCGGTGAAGAGCGGAAAGGCGTAGCGGACCCCGGCCTGGAACAGCGGGCCGATCTGGTAGTCCTCCGACAGCTCGAAGGTGTCGATGTTCTTCATCACCTGGAACTCGGCCTTGAAGGCGCGGACGTAGCCGAGGACATAGGTGGCGTCCTCCGAGCGGGGGAGGATCTGATCCGACAGCAGGGCGAGCTGGTCCGGCGTCAGCGCCGACCCAAGCGGCGCCGCGTACTTGTGGCTGTAGCCGCCGAGCGCGGCGGTGACGTCGAGCTTCCAGTCGGTGCCGAAGCTGCGGGTCGCCTCGAGGTCGAGGCCGCCGTTGCGGACGTCGTAGACGATCGGCACCTGGGTAGCGCCGTCGGCGGACTCCAGCTGGCACACCTGGGGGCCGCAGAAGGTTCTCCGGGTGCGCACGTTCCAGCTCCCGTCGAGGGTCCCGCCCCAGGTCTGGCGCAGGGAGATGATCGGGATCCCCAGCGTCACCCGGCCGGAGGTCCCTTCGGGCTTGCCGGTCTGCCGGTTGACGACGATCGACGCCCTCTCGAAGAAGTCGAGGCGGGTGCCAAGCACGCGCGGCTCCTCGAAAGACTCGGTGAACTGCACCGTGTCGAGCTTGAGCAGGAAGTTGACGCCGACGTGCTGGTTGCGCCCGAGGAAGTTCTGCTCCGACAGACCCAGCTGCAGCAGTTGGAGGATGTCGCCGACGACGTTGAAGTCGCTCTCCAGGCGCAGGCTCCAGCGATCCTGGGTCACCACCAGCAGCGCGACCCCGCCCGCCCTGCCCTTCACCGGAACAATCCGCGCGATCGAAAAGATGAACATCCTCCTGAGGATCCGCTCGTTGTCGGCGATCTGCGCCGGGTCCCAGCTCTCGCCCACCTTCGGCAGCACCTCGCGGCGAATGATCCCCTCGCGGCTGCGCACGTGCAGCACGTTGAGGATCGACGGGAAGAAGTCGGCCCGGGTGATGATCTCCTCGGCCGAGACGAGGATCTCCTCGATGACCTTGCCGTCGGGGCTGGGCTCGACCTCGCGGTCCTGTTTGGCCAGGCCCCAGGCGACGAGGCGATCCTCGTAGCCTTTCTCTGGCGCAGGAGCGGGTTCGGCGCAGAGGACCAGAGCGAGGACGGCGAGCACGCTGGCGAATGTAGCCGCACCCCGGCCAGAGGCGGCGGCGATAGTGGCCCGACCCGCTCGCGGGCCGGAATCTGCATTCCATGTAAATCCGTTATTTAGGTATGAATTTTCATGTATGATTGAAGCATGAAGCTGGCCCGGCCGACCCACCTTGCGGAGCTCAGGCGTCTGCTGCGCCGGTCCGCGGTGGTCGGGCTCCTCGGCCCGAGACAGGTCGGAAAGACGACCCTGGCATCGGACGTGGCCGATCAGTGGACGGGGCCGGTCACCCGCTTCGACCTCGAACGCCCGAGCGATCTTGCCCGCCTGCAGGAGCCGGAGCTCGCGCTCGAACCCCTCAAGGGCCTGGTGATCCTCGACGAGATCCAACGCCGACCCGATCTGTTTCCAATGCTGCGCGTCCTCGCGGACCGGCCGCGAAGGCCCGCGAGGTTCCTCGTCCTCGGGAGCGCGTCACCGCAACTGCTCCAACAAGAGTCGGAGTCCCTCGCGGGTCGGATCGCATTTCACGAGCTCACCGGCTTCGACCTGACCGAGGTGCCCGCGAAGCAGATCCCGAGGCTTTGGCTTCGGGGAGGGTTTCCGAGCTCGTTCGCCGCGGCCTCGGATGCCGACAGCTTCGAATGGCGGCAGGACTTCGTTCGCACTTTCCTCGAGCGGGACCTCGCCCCGCTGGGGATCTCCGTCTCGGCAGCGACCCTGCATCGCTTCTGGGCCACCCTGGCGCGCGTCCACGGCCAGGTGCTCAATTGGTCCGAGCTCGGGCGCGCGATGGGCGTGACGGACTTGACGGTCAAGCGCTACGCCGACCACCTCGCGGGAGCGCTGATGGTGAGCCTGCTCAAGCCGTGGCACGAGAACATCTCGAAGCGGCAGGTGAAGTCTCCGAAGCTGTACTTGAGAGACTCGGGGCTGCTCCACGCGCTGCTCGACATCGGAACCACGGCGCAGCTCGAGGTCCACCCCGCGATCGGCGCCTCGTGGGAAGGCTTCGTGCTCAGCCAGGTGTTGAGCCGGCTGGGGGTCGAGTTCCGCGACGCGTATTTCTGGGCGAGCCAGCAAGGAGCGGAGCTCGACCTGCTGGTGTTCGACGGCGAGGCGCGGCTGGGTTTCGAGATCAAGCGAACCGCGAGTCCGACGGTGACCGCGTCGCTGCGCAGCGCCTTCAAGACGCTCGGCCTCGCGCGCCTCGACCTGGTGCACGCCGGGAAGGAGACGTTCCCGCTGGGAGACCGGATTCGCGCGGTCTCGTTCAGCAGGCTGCTCGAGGACCTGGCGCCCCTGAAGCGGTAGTCCTACCGGATCCGATCCACCGCCCGCACCACCGCCTTCACCACCTCGTCGGGGTGGGTGCTCATCACCTGGTGCCCGGCCTGCTCCAGCCGCTGCACGTGGATTCCCCCGACGTGCTCGGCGAGGTACTTGATGTGGCTGGGGCCGGCGATCTGATCCTGGTTCGCCGACAGGGCTTCGACCGGGACTTTCAGCTCTGAGTAGCGGGCCGCGAGCCTGGGCAGCTCGCCCTCGAGCATTCGCCAATCCCACGCGCTGGCGAGGAGCGTCGTCGGGCGGCTGAACTGGAGCTTTCCCCGCTCGACCAGCGCCGCCTCGACCGGCAGGGGCGAGAACGCCTCGGCGTAGCCGCTCTCCACCGCGGCGGGTGCGAGGAGCGGGCCGACGCCGTAGGCGATCAGGCGGCCCCAGGGCTGGACCAACGTCGCCTGGTTGCCCTGCAGCGGGTGCCCGGCGACTGGATCCGCCACGGCGCAGATGTAGACGAGCGCACCGACCTCGTTGGGGTACTCCAGCGCCCAGGCGGTGATCACCGGCCCGCCATAACTGAAGCCGACCAGCACCGGCTTCGACAGCGCGAGCTCCTTGAGAGCGTCGTGGAGCATCCGCGCCTGGTCGCGGGGGGTCATCTCGGAGCGGGGGCGCTCGGTCCACCCGTAGCCGGGGCGATCGACGGCGATCGTCCGGTACTTCGGCGAGAGCAGGTGCTGCACTCCGGAGAAGTCGAGGCAGGTGCCCGGGTCGCCGTGGACGAAGACCACGGGCCGACCCTTGCCCAGCTCGTCCATCACGTGCACTGCGAACGGGCCGGCGTGGAGCAGCTTCCCCGGCGGCGGGTGGTCCTCGGAGAACCCCTTGTCGCGCAGGTACCCGAGCGCGAGCAGCCCGAGGCAGAGGGTCAGCGGCACCGCCACCAGCGAGGCCAACAGGCGCTTCATCGGGAGAGGCGGACGAGGTGAACCAGCGGCACGTCCCCTACTGTACTACTCGCGCATCGCGAAGCTCGCGGGCAGAAACGGCCCGCAGGCGAACCCGGTGCCCGGCTGCAGCTGGGAGCAGTCCTGCCCCCCGTTCCCCAGATCCCGCGAGATCTCCTCGAGCGACATCGGCGTCGAGGGCTCGAACGACACCGCGCGATCCATCGGCGTGGAGTTCAACCGCGCTGCGAGGCCAACCACGGCGATCGCCGAGGCGGCAAGAGCGAACGCCCACCGGGTCCAGGCGTGGTGCTGCGCCGGGGCTGCCCGCTTGGCGACGAAGCCGCTCCACAGCTCGGCCACTGCCTCGCGCGAGCGCCGGTGCTCGAACATCACCTGCTCGCTCTTGAGCCAGTTGTACTCGTGGTGGCACGCCGCGCAGTGCGCCACGTGCTGCTCGAGCTCGATCGTCCGAGCCTGCCCCAGCTCGCCCAGCACCAGCGCTTCCAACGCTTCCGTCTTTCCACAGCGGCTCATGACCGGCCTCCGACATGAGGGAGCATCAGCTGGCGCAGCTTCAGCCGCGCCCGATGAATCTCGTTCTTCACCGTCGGCAGTGACCAGCCCATCGCCTCGGCGATCTCTTCGTAGGGCAGCCCGTGGTCGAGCCGCATCAGGAGCGCTGCGCGGCGGTCCGGCTTGAGCGCGTCGAGCGCACCAGCAAACGCGGCCTCGAGCTCGCGATCGATCAGCAGCGACTCGGGATCGGGCGCG
>JAYVRT010000476.1:0-1775 GCA_043776025.1 Archangiaceae bacterium
GCCTGGCGGTAGTAGTGATCGGCCACGTCGCCGCAGGCGAAGACCCCGGCGACGTTGGTCTTCGTCGAGCCCGGCACCGTCTTCAGGTAGCCGTTGGCGTGGGTGTCGATGATCCCCTTGAACAGCTCGGTGGTGGGGACGTGGCCGATGGCGACGAAGACGCCGGTGGCGTCGACGAGCTTGACCTCTCCGGTCTTCAAGTTCTTCACCTTCGCTCCGGTGACGCCCTTGGCGCCGCCGACGATCTCCTCGATCTCGCAGTCCCAGAGGAACTTAATCTTCGGGTTCTTCATCGCCCGCTCCTGCATGATCTTCGAGGCGCGCAGGTGATCGCGCCGGTGAATCACCGTCACCGAGCGGCACATCTTGGTGAGGTAGGTCGCCTCTTCCATCGCGGTGTCGCCGCCTCCGACCACGAGCACGTCCTGCTCACGGGAGAAGAAGCCGTCGCAGGTGGCGCAGGCGCTGACGCCCTTGTTCTTGAACACGTGCTCGCCCTTGACCGAGAGCCACTTCGCCGAGGCGCCGGTGGCGATGATCACCGTCTGCGACTGGACCTCGACGCTCTCACCCTTGATGAAGAAGGGCCGCTTCGAGAAGTCGACCTGGAGCACGTTCTCCATGTGGATCTGGGTGCCGAAGCGCTCGGCCTGGGCCTTGAAGTTGTCCATCAGATCCGGGCCGGTGATCGACTTGGGGAAGCCGGGGTAGTTCTCGACCTCGGTGGTGATCATCAGCTGCCCGCCGGGGACGCGCGCGGGGTCCGACTCGGCCGGGCCGCCGGCGAACATCACCGGCTTCAAGTTCGCGCGGGCGGCGTAGATCGCCGCGGTGTAGCCGGCCGGGCCGGAGCCGATGATCGTGACCTTATGGATTTCACTCATGGGGCTCCTCGAGGAGTTTGGCGACAAAGTAAGCAGCGCGGGAAACGCGTGCTACGAACTAGCCCTGATGGACGTCGAAATCCTGCGAAAAGTGGCGTTGTTCGAAGGGCTCACCAGCTTTCAGCTGCACAAGCTGGGCGGCGCGCTGAGCCTGGTCGAGTTCCCGATCGGCAAGCACATCTTCCGTGAGGGAGACACCGGGACCTCGATGTACATCATCGCCGAGGGCAAGGTCCGGATCTCGAAGATGGTCCCCGGAATCGGCGAGGAGGCGCTGGCGATCCTCGAGAAGGGCCAGTACTTCGGAGAGATGAGCCTGATCGAGGACGGCCCCCGCTCGGCCGACGCGATCGCCCACAGCAGCTGCAAGCTGTACCAGCTCGAGCGCGACAAGCTCGACCAGGTGATGTTCACCGACAAGGAGCTGGCCTATGTGCTGCTGTGGACCTTCGTCCGCACACTCTCGGCCAGGCTTCGCGAAACCAACGACAAGATCAGGGCTTTTTTCGCCCTGTCTTCCTTCGGACCCAGGTGACGGGGCAGCGGTTTGCGTCTGGCTCACGGGCAGCAGTATGAGCAGCGGGCCCCGTTGTCCGCCCAAGCAGGTCAAGTGATGGATCGCCGCCTTTCTGTGTGCTGCCTCACCGCCTGCCTCGCGGTGGCCGTCGGCTGTGGTGGGGGAAAGAAGATCGTCCCCGTGCCCGACTCCGGCACGCCGCTGCCGGTGCACACCTGCATCGACAACGACGGCGACGGAGTGCCGGGCACCGGCGACTGCTCGGAAGAGCCGGTGAAGGACTGCAACGACAACGATCCGACGGTGAAGCCAGAAGGGATCGAGGTCTGCGACGGGCTGGACAACAACTGCGACGGGAAGATCGACGAGGGGCT
>JAYVRT010000477.1:0-5674 GCA_043776025.1 Archangiaceae bacterium
ATGGGGAGAACGGCACCGGCCGGCTCCACACCGCCCACTACATTCATTCCCGGTCGCCACGCGCGCTCGGGCCCTTCATCGTCGTCGACTGCCGCCGCACCGCGATTCAGGTCGAAGAGGATCTCTTCGGCCGCGGCAGCACCCCCGGCGTTCCCCCGATGTCCTCGGCGTTGCTGCGGGCCGACGGCGGCACCCTGGTGCTGCAGCAGCTCGAGCTGTTGCCCCGGCACACCGCCGAGCGGGTGGCGCGGCTGCTGCTTCGCAAGGTCGCTCCAGCACGGCAGGGCGGCGAAGAGGCGGTGGACCTGCGGGTGATGGCCACTGCGCAAGCGCAGCTCAACGTGCTGGGACAGCGGGGAGAGATCGACGGCGAGCTCGCCCGGGCGCTGAGCGGCGCGGAGATCGAGTCGCTGCCGCTGCGCGAGCGCCGGCCTGATGTGCCCGCCCTCTATGAGGCGTTCGCTGCCCGGGTGGCGCGGAGCCGGAAGAAGGACGTCCCCTCGCTCTCGCCCGACGCAAGGAGGCTGCTGGTCGACTACGGCTGGCCCGGCAACGTCGAGGAGCTCAAGGGGATCGCCGAACGGCTGGCGCTGCTCTATTCAGGCACGGAAGTTCCCGCGCTGAAGCTGCCCCCCGAGGTGCAGGAAGGCGGCGCGGCGCCGGTCGGCCGCACCCTGGCGCAGATGATCTCCCGGCTCGAGCGCGACGCGATCAGCGAGGCGCTGCGCGAGGCCCGGGGCAAGAAGATCAAGGCCGCGGCGCTGTTGGGCATCAGCCGCCCGACGCTCGACAAGAAGATCGAGGACTACCAGCTGGTGGTGGACAAGCGCCGGTCGCCGTGAAGCTCCGGTTCTCCCCAGAGGTCGATCGGGCGCTGGAGGCCGGCGGCCCGGTGGTCGCGCTCGAGTCCTCGGTAATCGCGCAGGGGCTGCCCGAGCCGCACAACCTCAGGTCCGCGCAGCGGTGCGAGGCGGTGATCCGCGAAGAGGGCGCGGTGCCGGCGACGATCGCCGTACTCGACGGCGAGCTCTGGGTCGGGCTGGGAGAGCAGCAGCTGCATCGGCTGGCGAGCGTGAGCGGCCTGCGCAAGGTGGGCTCGCGCGATCTTCCGATGGCGATCGCCGATGGCGCCAGCGGAGGCACCACCGTCAGCGCCACCTGCGAGCTCGCGGCGGCAGCCGGCATCCGGGTCTTCGCCACCGGCGGCCTGGGCGGGGTGCACCGCGGCGCCGAGGAGCATTTCGACATCTCGCAGGATCTTCCGGCGATCGCGCGCCACGCGGTGGCGGTGATCTGCGCGGGGGCGAAGTCGGTGCTCGACCTGCCGAAGACGCTCGAGCTGCTCGAGACCCTCGGGGTCCCGGTGATCGGCGTCACCACCGATGAGCTGCCCGGCTTCTACACCGCGGCGACGGGGCTGTTCCTCGAGCACCAGGTCGCCAACGCGAGCCAGGCCGGGAGGCTGTGCCGGGCGCGGTTCGACCAGCTGGGGCAGGGCGGGATGATCTTCGCGGTTCCTCCGCCGGAGAAGACGGCGATGAAGGCGGCAGAGGTCGAGCGGCACCTCAAAGCGGCCCTCGCGGCGGCGAAGAAGAAGCGGATCAGCGGAAAGGCGGTGACGCCGTTTCTCCTCAAGGAGCTCTCCGTTCGGACGAAGGGAAAGAGCCTGCGCGCCAACCTGGAGTTGCTCGAGAACAACGCCCGCTTCGCCGCCCAGGTCGCCCGGGCGCTCGAGGAGCCCTGAGCCTTGGAGCGTTCGCTCTCCGCGCCCGGGAAGCTCTTCCTCTGTGGGGAGTACGCCGTGCTCTGGGGCGGCGTGGCGCGGATCGCCGCCGTGGGGCCGCGCACGGCTGCGTTCGCGAGGACCCGGCTCGATCGCGACGTCGCCCTCGCGGTCGAGGACGGCAAGCTCGCCGGTCAGACGACGCCGCTGGGCGTTCGCTGGGCGGAGGCGGTGCCCGAGGGACTCCACTTCGCCGCTCGCGCCGTCGATCTGGTCCTCCGGGCCGTCGGCCGCCAGGTGCCGGGCTTCGGGATCGCCTTCCAGCCGACGCCGACCGCCGCCGACGGACGGAAGCTGGGAATGGGCGGCAGCGCCCGCGCGGTGGTGCTCGCCACCGAGGCAGCGCGGTTCGTTCTCGACGCGCCGCTCGACACGCTCAAGCTCTCGTTGCTCGCGCACACCATCGCCCAGGGCGGCAAGGGCAGTGGCGGAGACGTCGCGGCGATCTTCGCCGGCGGCATCGTCCGCTACCGCCGGTACGACCTGACGACGCTCACCCGTGCGTCCACCGGGAGCGATCTCGCGGGAGCGCTGCGCAACGCGCCGCCGGTGGACCTCTCCCGGCTCCCCGACTGCCGGCTGCCGCTGATCTACGCCTTTGCTGGAGAGAGCGCGTCGACTCGGGCGCTGATCCGGGAGGTCGAAGCCCGTTGGACCGACACCGACCGGCAGCGCTTCGTCGGCCGCTCCGATTCACTTGGCCAACAATTGGAGACGGGCCTGTCCAAGGGAGACTTCCCCGCGGCCGCCGAGGCCTCGGCGGGCCTGCAGGAACTGCTCGCGTCCCTCGGGCCACTGGAGACGCCGGCCATGGCGCGCCTGCTGGCCCTCGCGAAGGCGGTCGGCTGCGCGGGGAAGATGTCCGGCGCCGGCGGGGGCGATGGCTGCGTGCTCTTCGCGCCCGATGCCGCCGCGGCCGCGGTGCTGCTCGAGTCGCTCACTTCGCGGGGGATCCACGCGTTCGAACTGAAGGTCGAGCCGGGCCTGCGCGGGGAATCAGGGAGCCACGGCCTGGACCAGTGGCTCGGCTGACTTCGGTCCCGGTGAGCCGCGCGAGCTGCTATCCGATTTCCTAGGCAGCACCCTGGTATTGCGTTCGCAAACCGGTTGAATTCTGACGACCGGATTTCAGCAGGAGACCACCTCCGATTTCGCGCTGCCGAAGAATCGGATAGCGCGCGAAGGTCCGACCTCGGCCGCGGGCACCGAAGGCTGAGGCGGCCGGCACCAACTCCGTTCGCCAGCGGGAGAAAAAAACGGGGGAGCCAGTTTCCCGGCTCCCCCGCAACTCTTGCCCAGGAGAGGACTCGAACCTCCACGGTGTCACCACCACCAGACCCTGAATCTGGCGTGTCTACCAATTCCACCACCTGGGCTTCAGCGAGCGGCTTATAGGGACGCACCCAACACGGGTCAAGCAGTCAGACGCGAGCGGCGATCACTTTCTGACCGGCCACTTCCCCTCGGCGGCCAGCTTGCGCCGCAGGTCGGGGTTCTCGTCCATATAGGCGACGAGCGACTCCTCGGTGATGGTCACCTCGAGGTCCTGGCCGTCGATCTTCGACTGGCAGGCGAGCCGGGAGGCCGGCTTAACGTCGAACGCCTGGTCGAGGCGATCCATCTCGTCCTCTTCCTGCTCCGACAGCGACTCGAGGCCCCTCTTCACCCAGATGTGACAGGTCGAGCAGGCGCAGACGCCGCCGCAGACGTGGCCCACGTGGGCGCCGCACGCCTCTGCCGCTTCGAGCACCGTGGTGCCCGCGGGGACCTCGACGGTGAGGTCCTGCAGGGGCGAGACGAAGTGGACCTTCGGCACGGCCTCAGTACTCCTCGATCCGGTGGCCGACGGCGGCGGTCTGGATCGCGCGGTTCATGATCCGTTCGACGAACGGTTTGCTCTGCTCGTCGAGGGTCTGAATCGCTGCCTTGAGCTCGAGGTGATCGCCCGTCGTCCCCGCGAGCTTCTCCAGCGCCTCGAGGGTGTCGATGAAGGCGCGCTTCTCGTCGACGGTGAGCAGGTCGCCGTTCTCGAGCAGCTGCTTGTGGGCGTTGACGAGGATCTGCTTCGCCGCGACCTGCTGCTCGCGCAGCTGGCGCTTCTGGATGTCGTCCTCGGCGTGATCGATCGAGTCGAGCAGCATCTGCTCGATCTCCTCGTCGGTCAGCCCGTGGCTCGGCTTGACGGTGATCTGCTGCACCGCGCCGGTGGTCTGCTCCTTCGCGCTCACGGAGAGGATGCCGTCGGCGTCGACGGTGAAGCGGACCTCGACCCGGCCCATGCCCGCCGGCATCGACGGGATGCCGCTGAGCTTGAAGCGCGCCAGAGAACGGCAGTCGTCGACCAGCTCGCGCTCGCCCTGGAGCACGTGGATGTCCATCCCTGTCTGGCCGTCCTGGAAGGTGGTGAAGATCTGCGCCTGCGCGGTAGGGATTGGGCTGTTGCGGGGGATCACCTTCTCGACCACGCCGCCCATCGTCTCCAGGCCCAGCGAGAGCGGGATCACGTCGAGCAGCAGCACCTCGTCTTGCCGTGACTGGTTGGTGAGCAGATCCGCCTGCACCGCCGCTCCCAGCGCCACGACCTGATCCGGGTCGATGTCCGCCAGCGGCGTGCGTCCGAACAGCTCGGTGACGAACCGGCGCACCGCGGGCACCCGGGTCGAGCCGCCGACCAGCACCACGCCGTCGAGCTCGGTCGCCTTCACCGAGGCGTCCCGCAGCGCGCGCCGGCAAGCGACGCCGGTGCGTTGGAGCAGGGGAGCGATCCACGCATCGAGCTGCGCCCGGGTCACGGTCGTGGCGCGGCCATCGAAGAGCAGCTGCGTGCTCTCGACGTCGGTCAGCTGCTCTTTGCACCGCCGTGCCAGCTGCAGCAGGGTGGCGATCTGGGTCGGGTTGGGGTTGACGATCGCGCGCTCCTTCAGCACCGCCTCGGCGATCGCCCGGTCGAAGTCGTCGCCGCCGAGCGCGGAGTCACCCCCGGTGGACTTCACCTCGAAGATCCCGTCGGTGAGCTTCAGCAGCGAGACGTCGAAGGTGCCGCCGCCGAGGTCGAAGACCGCGAACAACCCCTGGCTGCCCTTGTCGAGGCCGTAGGCGAGCGCGGCGGCGGTCGGCTCGTTGAGGAGCCGGAGCACGTCGAGCCCCGCGAGGCGGCCGGCGTCGCGGGTGGCCTGGCGCTGGGCGTCGTCGAAGTACGCGGGGACGGTGATCACCGCCTGCTCGACGCGCCCCTGAAAGTGGGTCTCGGCCCGGCGCTTGAGCGCCCTGAGGATCTCTCCCGAGGCCTCGATCGGCGTCACCGGTTGGCCGCCGGCGACCTCGAAGCGCACCACGCCCTTTCCCTCGACGAACTTGTAGCTGCCGAGCTTGGTGGTCTCCGCGTCGGACATCGACTTGCCCATGAAGCGCTTCACCGACTTGAGCGTGTCGGTCGGGAACTCGGGCAGCAGCGTCAGCGCCCGGGCGCCGACGACGACGCCGCCGTCCCTGCCATAGTGGACCACCGAGGGCAGCAGCAGCGCGCCGTCCTCGTCGGCAGGAAGGCAGCGCGGCTTGCCGTTGATCACCGCCGCCACCAGCGAGTTGGTGGTGCCCAGATCGATGCCCACCGCGTGTCCCTTCGGCTTGAGCGGGTCGTGGATCTGCAGCAAGCCCTTCACGGCGCCTCCGCCGCTTCTTCGATCGCCTCGACCTCTTCGAGGAAGCGGGTGAAGTACCGCACCCGGCCCAGCTGGTGCGTCGCCTCCTTGACCGCGTCGGTCTTGAGGGCTCCCTGGGCGGCGGCGAGCGCCTGGTCCTTGAGCGTCGCCACCTCGGCCGCCATCGTGCGTGCGCGCGCCAGGTCGTTCGCCGCGCGGACGCCCTCGAGGGCCTCGCGCCGTTCCATCA
>JAYVRT010000478.1:0-1774 GCA_043776025.1 Archangiaceae bacterium
TTCACTCCCGCGCGGTCGACGGCCTGATCGACGGTGTCGGTGGTGAGGACGCCGAAGGTGACGGCGCACTCGGAGTCGATCGCCGCCCGGCCGATGCCCTTGCTCACCTCGGAGGCGACGTACTCGAAGTGGGGGGTGCCGCCGCGGATGACGCAGCCGAGGGCGACGACGCCGACGTACTTCTCGCTCTCGGCGGCGCGGCTGACGACGCTCGACAGCTCGAAGGTGCCGGGGCAGCGGTAGACGTCGATCGAATCGTCCTTCACCCCGTGGCGCACCAGCGCGTCGAGGGCCCCGGAGAGCAGCTGCTCGGTGATGAAGCTGTTGAAGCGGCTGACGCAGATCGCGAAGCGCCCCTTGGGCGCGACGAGGTTGCCTTCGAAGTAGCGCGGCATGGTGGACACCTTAACAGTTACCGTTTGGAGCGGTGGGGAGACAGCGGCAGCTGGGCGACGACCTTCAGCCCGTAGCTGTCGAGGCCCACGATCTGCTTCGGGTGGTTGGTGAGCAGCTTCAGCTGCGTCAGCCCGAGGTCGGTGAGGATCTGAGCCCCGACACCGAACTCGCGCAGCCGGGTCTGCTCGCTCTTGCCGGGCACGTTCTCTTCGTTCGAGCTCGGAGCGGCCTGCAGCGCCCGCGTCGCGTCGATCGGCTTGCGCAGGTAAACGAGGACCCCGCGCCCTTCCTTGGCGATCGCCGCCATCGCGGCCTTGAGCGCTCCGTCTCCGGTCGCGCTGTCGAGCACGTCGGGCAGCAGCGTCCCGCGGTGGACCCGGACCAGCACCGGCCCCTTGCCGGGCAGCTCGCCCTTCACCAGCGCCAGGTGCACCGTCGGGTCGACGTCGCTCGCGTAGGCGTAGGCGACGAGCTTGCCCAGCACCGGGTGATCGACCTCGGCGCTGCCGACGCGCTTGATGATCCTTTCCCGCGCCAGGCGCCAGGTGATCAGGTCGGCGACCGAGAGCAGCGTCAGCCTGTGCTTCTTCGAAAAGCGCAGCAGGTCGGGCCGGCGGGCCATCGTGCCGTCTTGCTTCATCACCTCGCAGATCACCCCCGCGGGCTTGAGGCCGGCGAGGCGGGCGAGGTCCACCGAGCCTTCCGTCTGCCCGGTGCGGACCAGCACTCCACCGTTGCGCGCGCGCAGGGGGAAGATGTGACCCGGGCGGACCAGGTCCGAAGGCCGGGCGTTGTTGGCGACGGCGACCTTGATCGTGTGGGCGCGATCGGCGGCAGAGATCCCGGTGGTGACGCCGCGGGCGGCCTCGATCGACACCGTGAACGCGGTCTGGAAGGGCGACGAGTTCTCGGTGACCATCGCCGGCAGCTCGAGCTTCAGGATTCGCGACTCGGTCAACGAGAGACAAATCAGCCCGCGGCCATACGTGGCCATGAAGTTGATCGCCTTCGGGGTCACCAGCTCGGCCGCCATCACCAGGTCGCCCTCGTTCTCGCGATCCTCGTCGTCGGTGAGGATCACCATCTTCCCGCGACGGATCTCGGACAGCGCCTTGTCGACCAGCTTCAGGGAGTGTGCTTGCTGCGCAGAGACCATGGGCACAGGGGCTCTTGGCGGACAATCGCCTTCGGCGCAACGGCCTTCAGCTGCCGTCGCCGCCGAGCACCCGGCTCTTGAGCCAGGCCTTCGCCGCCGATCGCAGCTTCTTCTGCTCGCGGCGCAGCGAGTTCTTCAGGCTGAAGTGGTACGCGAACAGCCGCTGGATCCTCGGGTGCAGCCGGTCGTACGCCTCGCGATCGAGGTTGAACGACGGGTCGC
>JAYVRT010000479.1:0-1773 GCA_043776025.1 Archangiaceae bacterium
CGACGCGCAGCGGGTGCAGCGCCTGGCCGAGGCGAAGCTGCGCGACGCCGAGCTCAAGCTGCTCGAGTCAGAGCCGCGCGCCCGCCGCTGTGGTGACGACTCAGTGGGCGAGCGGCTGGCCGACGCCGAACGGCTGCGCCTGCAAGCCCTCGCCGCCGTCTGGGTCAAGGCTCCCAAGGCTGCCCCCATGGTGCTGACGCTGGCGCAAGAGCGCGACCCGTCACCCACGGTGCGCAGCGCCGCTCAGGCCGCTGCGCCGAAGAAGAAGTGACAGACGGCGGTGGCGATGGCGAGGCCGATGGCGTCGGCGGTGAGGCAGGCGAGCAGGGTGTGTCGCACTGCTCGCACCTGCACCGAGCCGAAGTAAAGCGACAGCACGTAGAAGGTGGTCTCTGAGCTGCCGTTGATCAGGCTCACCAGGTACCCGATGAAGGTGTCGGTGCCGTGGGTCTTCATCGTCTCCATCATCAGGCCGAGCGAGCCCTGGCCCGACAGCGGGCGCATCATCGCCATCGGCAGCGCCTCGGCGGGGAAGCCTACCTTCGCGGTGATCGGGCCGAGCACCGAGGTGATCGCCTCCATCGCGCCCGAGGCGCGGAACATGCCGACGGCGACGAGGATCCCGACGAGGAAGGGGATGATCGTCACCGCCACCTGGAAGCCCTCTTTCGCGGCGCTGACGTACGTCTGGTAGACCTTCACCTTCCGGCCGACGCCGAAGAGGACGATGGTGAGGATCAGCACCGGCAGCAGCCAGTCGCTCATCAGCCCGCGGGCGAAGCCGCCCAGATCCTGATCGAGCACGTTGCGCGGGTTGCCGTTGAACAGCTGCAGCGCGACCGCGCCCACCATCGCCGCGGTGATCGCGAGGATCGCCCAGAGCCGGGGGCCGGTCGCCGGGGCCACCGGGGCCGCGGCGGCGAGCGCCTCGGCCATTCCCGGGTCTTCGGGCGTCGCGGGGGCGCCGAGCTCGTGGGGGGCCAGCTGCGAATCGAGGAAGCGCTCGGTGGCGAAGAGGCGCCGCTTCTCGAGCATCTTGCAGATCAACACCGCGATCACCGTCGAGATCGCGGTGCTGACGATCGAGGGGATGATGATCCCCGCGGGGTCCTTCGAGCCGAGCATCGCCCGCACCGCGATCACTCCGGTGGGGAGCACCGCGACGCCCGAGGTGTTGATCACGAGGAAGAGCGCCATCGAGTTGGTGGCGATGCCCCGGCGGGCGTTGAGCTTGTCGAGCTCGCCCATCGCCTTGAGGCCGAACGGGGTCGCCGCGTTGCCCAGGCCGCTGATGTTGGCGGCGAGGTTCATGATCATCGCCCCCATCGCCGGGTGCTCGGGCGGGACCTCGGGGAACAGCCGGGTCATGATCGGCCTGAGCGCGTTGGCGATCGAGCGGAGCAGGCCGGCCTCGCGGACGACCCCCATCAGGCCGAGCCAGAAGGTCATCTGGCCGACCAGGCCGATCGCGAGCTCGACCGCGGTCTTCGCCGAGTTGATGCTCGCCTCGGTCACCTTCGGCATCGTGCCGTTGTAAGCGCCGGTGATCACCGCGACGGCGATCAGCACCACGAAGATCCAGTTCACGTGAGGGGACTCAAGCAGCCGCTGATGCCCCCGACAAGGAAACCGACGGCAGCTTCCATCGAGGGTGGGACTTGTCGTGCTACGAAGCGAGGGCTTTGGCGGAGAAGCCGCGCATCGTCGGAATCGACCTCGGGACCACCAACACGCTCGTCGCGTCGGTGAAGAACCGCGTCCCGAAGGTGGTGC
>JAYVRT010000480.1:0-1763 GCA_043776025.1 Archangiaceae bacterium
CGACGATGGGCCACCGCCGCTGGTTGCTCAACCCGCCGTTGAGCCCGATCGGCATGGGCTATTACGAGGGCGGGAACAACTACGGCTCGGCGGCCTGCATCCGCGTCTTCAGCGGCGGCGGCTCCGGGCCGAATCCGCAGATCTACCAGTTCCCTCCGGCGGGCTTCGTGCCGGCGCCGATGGTCACCTGGATCTGGTCGGTGCACGGGAATGGGCTGGGCAACGTCACCGACGCGGGCGTCACCCGCCTGTCGGACAGCGCGGAGCTGAAAGTGAATGTGGCGGTGATGCAGGGCGGCTACGGGCAGCCAGCCGTGACGCTGGATCGCCAGGGCTGGACGCCGGCGGTGGGCCAGACTTATCGCGTGCATCTCGAGCGCGCGGGCCTGGCGGCGATCGATTACGAGCTCACGCCAGTCGACTGCCCTTGAGGTAGCTTCCGGCGCGCCATGCGCCCAATCATCGACGTCGCCCGTTCTCTCGACCTGTCTCCCGAGCAGCTGCTGCTGAGCGGGCCTCACCTCGCCAAGCTGTCGTGGGAGGCGGCCGAGCGGCTGCGCAACCAGCCGGTGCGCGGCAAGCTGGTGCTCGTCTCGGCGATGACGCCGACCAAGTACGGCGAGGGGAAGACGACCACCAGCATCGGCCTGACTCAGGGCCTGGTCGCGCGCGGCCACCGGGCGATGGCGGCCCTGCGCGAGCCGTCGTTGGGCCCCGTCTTCGGCGCCAAGGGCGGAGGCACCGGGGGCGGCAAGGCCACGCTCGAGCCCTCGGCGAAGATCAACATGCACTGCACCGGCGATCTCCACGCGATCACCTCGGCGAACAACCTGCTCTCCGCGCTCGCCGACAACGCGCTGCACTTCCAGGCGCCTGTGCCGCTGAAGCACATCAGCTGGAAGCGCTGCCTCGACATGAACGATCGGTTCCTGCGCAACACGGTGATCGGCCTGGGTGGGACCGCGCACGGCACGCCTCGGGAGGAAGGCTTCGACATCACCGCCGCGTCCGAGGTGATGGCGGTGCTGTGCCTCGCCGACGGGCTCGAGGATCTGAAGAAGCGACTGGGCCGGCTGATCGTCGGCACCGACTCCACCGGCAAGCTCGTGACTGCGAATGATCTCCAGGCGGTGGGCGCGATGGCCGCGCTGCTGTCGGAGGCGATCCTCCCCAACCTCGCCCAGACGCAGGACGGCGCTCCGGCATTCGTCCACGGCGGCCCGTTCGCCAACATCGCCCACGGGTGCAACTCGATCGCCGCGACGCGCTCGGCGTTGGGCCTGGCGGACATCGTCTGCACCGAGGCCGGGTTTGCGTTCGATCTCGGCGGCGAGAAGTTCCTCGATCTGAAGTGCCGGCAGGCGAACCTCTGGCCCTCGTGCGTGGTGCTGGTGGTGACGGTGCGGGCGCTGCGCTTCCACGGCGGCGAAGCGCCTGGGCTGGGGAGTGTCGAGAAGGGCTTTGCGAACGTCGCCCGGCACCTCAAGGCGATCCGCGAGACGTTCGGGCTGCCGCCGATCGTGGCGATCAATGTCTTTGGCGACGACAAGCCCGAAGAGCTGGCGCTGATCGAGAAGCTCGCCGCCACCGCCGGGGCAACCTGCGCGCGGAACACCGGCTTCCTCGACGGCTCGAAGGGGTCGCTGGCGCTGGCGGACCTCGTCGCCTCGACGGTGAAGGGGCCGGCGCCCAAGCCGCAGTTCAGCTACGGGCTCGAGGCGACGGCGGAGGAGAAGATCCGCGCGATCGCGACCAGGGTCTAT
>JAYVRT010000481.1:0-5627 GCA_043776025.1 Archangiaceae bacterium
AGGCCGGTGGCGTTGATCGTCCCACCGCCGGCAGGCACCGCGTAGGCGATCGTCGGCTGGGTGGCGATCGGCGCGTCGAACTGATCGCGCGCGGTGACGGTGTATTGCTGGTTTCCCCCCAGAGCAACCTGGGCCGAGACCGGCGTCATCCGCAGCAGGGTGAAGGTCGCCTCGACGGTGAGGTTGATCACGCTCGTCACCGTCTTGTTGGTGCCGTCGCGCACCGTCACCGTCAGCACGTAGGCGCCCTCCTTGCTGAAATCGGCGGTGCTCACCTTCGCCGCGTTGTTGCCGTTGGGGGTGAAGGCCACCGGCGCCGGGCCCGTGGCGCTCCAGGTGTACGCGAGGTTCGCCTCGGTGCCGTCGTCGTTGGCGACGACGCTGACGGAGGTGCTGCGGGCCCGCAGCGGGCTCTGCATCGCCGCCGCGGCGGTAGTGATCGCCGGAGCGTTCTGCCCGCTGCCACCGGTGACGGTGATCGTCATCGAGGTCGAGGTGCTCGAGTCGCCGCTGGTCGCCCCGTTGCCGTTGACCGAGTTTCCCGTGCCGTAGAGCTTCACCGACCCGGCGAACGGCGGCGCGGTTAGGGTGAACTGGAAGGAGCCGGGGCTGGTCCGCGCCTTCTGGGCCAGCTCTCCGAAGGCGACGATCAGCGACGACGAGACCGGGTTGAGGGCCGCGCTCGGGTCGGAGGCGGAGACATTCATCCCAAAGCCGGCCCCCGCGCCGCCGCTGACGGTGAAGGTGTAGGTGCCCGTCGCGCCCGCGCCGAGCGTCGCGGGGCCGCTGAACGCCACCGTCGGCGTGCCCCCGCCGCTGTGGCAGCCGTTGCAGTTCGAGTTGTTGGGCGGCGCGCCGGAGTAACCGATCGCTCCGGAGGCGTTGGCGAAGGCCTGGGTGGAAGCGAGGGCGACGAGACCGGCCAGAGTGATCCGCATCCGCACTTCTTACCGCACCCGGTGCACGTCTCTCGACTGTGCACCGCAGTGGGCAGTCGACTACTTCACCTCGGCGATGTTCCAGACGAGGGTCTTCATCAGCCCCTTGCGCTGCTTCTCGACGTCCCGGTCGAGGAATTTCAAGGAGTCATGCAGCTTGTCCATCAGGCGAAACGGCTTGCGCCGCGACGCCTTGAGCGACATCAGCGCGTGGGTCAGCCAGGGGAAGACGGCGGTGACATCGCAGTGGACGTAGACGCTGCCGGTCTCCACCGCGTCGACGCTGACCTTGCCCCAGGTGTGCCCCTCGCCCGCCGGACAGCTGCTCAGCGCCCCGTTGTCGACCGGGTCGACGCAGAACTGGACGTCGATGTCGAAGCCGGCGGTCGGCACGTTGAGGATCTGATCGAGCAGCGGCTCGCCCTGCAGGGTGTAGTTCTTCGGCACCCCGCCGCCGAGGATCCAGATCGCCATCCGCTTGCTGTAGTGGTGGCGGCAGTAGTGCTGCACCGCCGCCATCGCGTAGACGTCGTCGTTGATGTCGAGCTCGAACTTGAAGGCCTTGCCGAGCAACCGGCGCAGCTTCACCACGTTGAGGAAGATCGAGCCGTCCTGCACCGCCCCGACGAAGATCGGCACCGCGTACCGGTAGCAGGTGGCCAGCAGCGACGGCTGCTTCACGCCCAGCTCGACCTCGATCGCGTTGAGGTGCTTGCCGAGGAGGAAGTGGAACTCGGGAGTCGTCATCTTCCGCTGGAAGTCCGGGCCCTGGATGATCGCGGAGAACAGGCGATCGGTGTCGAGCAGCGCCTCTTCCCAGAAGCCCAGGTCGTAGATCCGGATGATCCGCGCCAGCCGGTATTGGAGATCGCCCGCGTTGGGGTTCACCTCGCGGATCCCGTGGCCGATGATCCGGTGGGCGTCGTGGTACAGGTTCGCGCCAGTGGTGGTGAGGCAGCTGATCTGCCCCGCCTCGACCATCGGGATGAGACAGCTCTGGTGCAGCCCCGCCGGGGTCATCGCCCCCGAGAGCGTCATGAAGACCGCGGCGTTCTCGTCGAGCGTGCGCCGCATCAGCTCGAACGCGGTGCGCTCCTGGCGGCCGACGTAGGCGCCGAACGCGGTCTGCAGCAGGTCGACGGGAGACTCCCTGCCGGTGATCGGGCGGGGGTCCACCCGGCGGGCATTGGAGTACCCCTTGCGAAGGTGTTGCTGGGTCTTGGTGGCCATGGGCCGGGGGGGTATACAACGACCCCATTCAGGCCGCCCTGCTGGAGTTGCCCACCTTGAAGATCCGTCTGCTGATCCTCGCCGCTGTCTTCGCCACCGTCGCCGGCTGCAAGTGCGGCCCGCCGATCACCAAGAACAGCCCCGCGTACGTGGCGCTGCCCAAGGCGCTGAACTTCGAAGCCTGCCCCACCAAGGAGGCCGACGGCGGCACGGTGCTCGACGTCTTCCCCGACGAGCAGAAGGTCTCGATCCGCAACGACGGCAAAGCGGGAGGAGGCCTGAAGCTGACCTTCACCGGCGAGGGCGCGGCGGTCTTCTCGGCGAAGGCCCCGGTGCCGACGGCGGTCAACGCGCTGGAGACGATCGACCTGCCTCTGCTGTTCAGCCCGGTGAAGAAGGGCGTGGTCAAGGCGCAGGTGGTGATCAGCGACGAGACCGACGGCACCGTGGACCTCGCGGTGGATCTCGTCGGCACCGGCTCGGACTTCGCCGTCCAGCCGACGCTGGTGACCTCGGTCAGCGACGTCAACACCGGCAAGTACTGCAACTGCGGCGAGGTCGGGTGCGCGCTGAGCGTCTGCGAACAGGACTTCCCCGACACGCTGTTCAAGGAATCGGCGAGCACCGAGATCAAGCTCACCAACTCGGGCTGCCCTGCCCTGAAGATCACCGGACTGGAGATCATCCCCTACAATGGCGCGGGCGCCGGCAACCTCGCTTTCTTCATCGACGCGCCGGCGGTCCTCCCCACCACCAGCACGCCGCTCGTCCTCACCCAGAGCGAGAGCCGCCAGACCACGAAGGTCAAGATTCGCTTCGCCCCGGAAGACGACGCGTCGGGAAATCTCATTCGGTACGCGACGCTCCGGGTGAAGACCAACGATCCGAACGCCCATGACGGCGACAACAACGTCGGCGGCTTCGACATCTTGCTGCAGGGCAACGCGCTCCAGCCGGCGATCTACACGACGCCCACCCGCTGCGACTTCAACGACACCAACGACACCTGCGGCAACGCGACACGGATGATCGACAAGTCCCACTTCGAGGTGAAGAACGGCGGCAACGTCGCGATCAAGATCGACTCGACCACCTTCAAGAGCAACGGCAGCCAGACCTCCAACCAGGACAACCGGTTCGCGATCACCAGCTCGATCTCCGGAATGACGGTCGCCCCCGGGGCTTCGGTGGCGCTCGACGTCACCCACAACCAGATGCCGCTGTACGTGCTCGATCTCCTCACCATCTCCGCGTCGGTCAACGGACAGGCGCCCGGCTCGGCGGGCCGCGCGATCATCTCCTTCGCGGGCGGGAAGAAACCTTGCCTCAGCACCGTGCCCGCGATCGATCTCGTCAGCGGTCAGGCGAAGCTCGACTTCGCCGCTCCTGCGACGACGCTGTCGGCGAAGCAGCTGACGATCAAGAATGGCCCGGCCGCGACCTGCGGCGATCTGATCATCAACGGCGTCAGCATCGACACCAACCCGTTCTTCACCTTGATCGACCCGATGATCCCCGCCAACACCCGGATCGCTCCCGGCAGCAGCCTTGACGCCACGGTGCAATACAAGAAGCCCGTCTCCGGCGGCACCCAGGTCGGCTCGCTGCGCATCGACAGCAACGATGGCGCCTTCGCCACCCCACCCGGCTACGTCGTCCAGCTGTACAGCGAGTCTCCCCTCGACGAGCTCCCCGTTGCGGTGCTCAAGGGCTGCCTGCCTGCCGACACCACCTGCGCCGCGGGAAAGCTGAGCTCGATGTCGGTCAACCTCTCGACCCTGCCCAATGGCCCCACGGCCGGCACCAAGCTGCTGCTGATGTACGGGCTCGACAGCTACGACCCGCCGGGGATGACGAAGAAGGTCACCAACTACCAGTTCCGGCTCGTCACCCACCCGACCAACGCCACCGCCGCCTCCCTCGAGAACGATGGCTTGAAGGATCCGAAGTCGGCGGTGAAGCTGACCCTCGACGGCACGGCCACCGGCCTCTACCGCGTCACGCTCGGCGTCTTCGACGACAAGAACCAAGCGTCGGGCACGGTCGCGCTGCTGTCGATCAACGTCAATCAGTAGAGGTAGGCGTGCTGCCCACCTCGCGGGGCTGGTGCCCGTCGGCCGTTCGGCGCAGGATCCGTTGGATGCGCCTCGGCGGTTGCCTCATCGCCCTCTTCGCGCTCACCTCATGTGAGGGAGCGATCCTCCCTCCAACGGAGCCCCTCGGCGGCGGCGCGGGCGGAGGGACCGGCGTGGGTGGCAACGGCACCGGCGGAGGAGCCATCGCGCAGATTCCTCCTTCGCCGTTCAGCTGCGCGCCGGGCCTCGAAGGAGCCGAGGTGCCGCTGCGGCGGCTCTCGCGCACCGAATACCAGAACACGCTCCGCCAGCTCATCGTCGCGGCGCTCCCGGCCTCCGGGGCGGCGGCGCTGGCCGCGGTCCAGCCGTTGGTGGCGAAGTACCCGGCCGACCGCCTCGTCGGCCCTGGCTCCGAGCGGCACGGCGGCTTCTTCCGCCTCGACCAGGTGGTCCAGCAGGCGCACGTCGACGCGGCTTACGACGTCGCGGTGGCGCTGGGCAAGGAGCTGACCTCGAGCCCAGCGCGCCGCGCCGAGTTGATGGGGGCCTGCGCCACTGACGCGAGCACCGCCAACGACGCCCAGTGCCTCACCGACTTCGTCGGCCGCTTCGGGCAGTTGACCCAACGGCACCCACTGCAGCAGGCCGACGTCGATGCCTACGCCCAGGTGGCGGTCGCGACCCCCACCGACCCGGCGGCGATCGCCGACGTGGTGGCGCTGCTGCTCTCGGCCCCGGGTTTCCTCTACCACCTCGAGTCGGGCACCGCGGTGGCCCAGGGAGATCTCTACCCGCTCGACGCCTATGAGCTGGCGGCGCGGCTGTCGTTCCACTTCTGGCAGACCGCACCGGACGCGGCGCTGCTCGCCTCCGCGGCTTCGTCCGAGCTGCTCACCGACTCTGGCTACGCCGCCCAGGTGAATCGGCTGTTCGATGATCCGAAGAGCGATCCCGCGCTCGACGAGTTCTTCTCGCAGTGGCTGCGGCTCGAAGAGCTGGGGCCGCTCGACGCGCGCCTCGGCGACCCGGTGTTCGACGCCTTCGCCAGCGGCGACGTCCCCTCCCCGACGCTGCGGCAGGAGATGATCTCGGAGATCGGCGATCTGTCGCGCTCGGTGGCGCGGTCGGGAGCCCCGCTGAGCGAGCTGCTGACCAGCCGCAAGGCGTTCGCGAAGACCGACGCGCTGGCGAAGCTGTACGGCGACCCGAAGTGGGCCGGCGGCGCCCCCTCCGATCAGACTCAACCGGAGCGCGCGGGCCTGATCACCCGGGCCGCGTTCCTCGCCACCGGCTCGGCGAGCACCCGGCCGGTGATGAAGGGCTTCCGGATCCGCAACGCGATGATCTGTGAGTCGATTCCACCCCCACCCGCCAACGCGGCGGC
>JAYVRT010000482.1:0-1760 GCA_043776025.1 Archangiaceae bacterium
CCGCGGCTGTAGGTGAGGTCGGTCTCGGTCGGCGGAGGGGGGGGCGGGGCCACCGGCGGAGGAGGAGGCGGCTTCACAATCTCCGGGTTCTGCACCGTGACGACGACCTTCTTCGGCTCGGTCACCGCAAGCCCGGGAATCGGCTCGAGCGTCTTGTCGAGCTGGTACTGCTCGTCGGCCTTGACGACGATCGCCTGCTCGAAGTCCTTGTGCCCCTCGGCGGTCAAGCGGATCGTGTGCTGGCCAGGGAGGATGCCGCGATCGACCTTGTCCTTGCCGAGCGCCTGACCATCGACCTGAATCAACGTCCCCGCGGGCGAAGCGGTGATCACGATCCGCGCCGCGACCTTCTCCAGGTTCTTCGTCAGCGTCGCCGCGCCGCGCACGGGGATCACCAGCGTCTCTTCGATCGGCTGGTGGAGCTTCAGGTCGATGCGGATCACCCGCTCGCCCGGCAGCACCTGGGTCGACAACGGGGTGACGCCGACCTTGACGTCGTCGATGTAGATCGTCGCGCCAGCGGGGGTCGAGGTCACCTGGAGGCTGGAGGCGACCGGAACCACCTTCGCCACCGCCCCGAGCAGCGCCTTCTCGAGGATCGCGTTGGTCGCGGTCGCGGGGGTGATCTCCTTCGTCGAGGGCCGGTAGCTGACCACGCGGTACTTGAAGCCCGCCTCGTCCTGCCCACCCTGGATCAAGACGACGCGGTCGTAGCCGAGCGAGGCGACGAAGAGGTCGATCGGGTCGGCGCAGCGCGAGTCGGCGCTGAGGCAGGGAATCTCGGCGATCGTCTTGCCCCCGACGCTGGCGGCGAGCTCCTTGTGGCCGATGATCTCGTTGGAGCGATCGGCGGCGGGGATCAGCTTGTCGAGCGCCTTCTCGGTGCGTTCGATCAGCGACTCTTGTCCGGGGTACAGCGGCCGCACCAGCCAGAGCGTGCGCTCGGCGAACGCGCTGGAGGCGAAGAAAACCGCGGTCAGGAAAACGACTCTGGCGGCATTACCGAGGGCGAACACGAACTGAAGTTTTTACTGTGGCGTTGTGCGCGAGGCCACATATTCCTCCAGTTCTTCGAGGGTTTTAGGCCAGTCCTCCTTGAGCAGCCGAGAGAGAGACCGATCGGCGAGGAGCTTCCCGCCGGTCTGGCAGGTGGGGCAATAGTCGGTCTCGTTGTCGGCGAAGACGATGTGCTGAACCATCGAGCCGCACACCGGGCAGGGCAGCTTGTACCGGCCGTGGACCGCCATCTGGGGCCGGAAGGCGGTGACCTTCTCCGGCCAGCCGTCGCCGACCTCGTCCTTGAGCCGCTTCGCCCAGTCGGTGAGCACGAAGCGGGTGGCCTCGAAGAGCCGGGCGACCTCCTCCCCCGTCATCGACTTCGACAGCTTCACCGGCGACAGCTTCGCTCGGTGGAGGATCTCATCGCTGTAGGCGTTGCCGATCGCCGCGAAGAGGCGGGGGTCGGTGAGGGATCGCTTGAGGGTGTGGTTCTCGCTGCGCAGCCGTTCAGCGAATTGATCGAGGTGGAGCGAGAAGACCTCGAGCCCGCCGCGATCGAACGCCTTGAGCGAGTGCTCTCCCTGCACCAGGTGCAGCGACGCCCGCTTCCGGGTGCTGACCTCGGTGAGGATCAGCGTCCCCGACTCGAAGTCGAACGCCGCGAGGCCCACCCGCCCCGGCAGCTTGGTGTTGGGCGGCTTCCACTGCAGCCGGCCAGCGATCATCAGGTGAAGCACCAGGTACAGCTGCTGCTCGAGCGC
>JAYVRT010000483.1:0-5614 GCA_043776025.1 Archangiaceae bacterium
CACCGACTCCGCCGCCACCACCGACTCCGCCGCCACCACCGACTCCGCCGCCACCACCGACTCCGCCGCCACCACCGACTCCGCCGACTCCGCCGCCACCACCAACTCCGCCGCCACCACCAACTCCGCCGCCACCGCCCCCGCCACCGTCAAAGGACTCGGAGATCGCGGAGCAGGCCGTAAAGCCGGCGGCGACAGCCACGCAGAGTGACCCCGCGAGGATTCGTGTGAGCGCGCTCAATTGGGTGGAACGGACCACTGGTCCTGTTGAAGGTGGGTGGCGACGTCGTAGACGGTCACCTGCAGCCGGCCGTTCGCGAGTTGATCCACCATCGCGTAACCGTTGTACGTCGCCCCGGAGGCGAGCAGCGGAGCGCCGCCGATGCCCATCACCAGGTCGCGGCCCTGGTCCGTCGTCATGTGCTTGTAGTCGTGGTCGTGCCCGGTCAGCAGCAGCGCGAACTTGTGGAGACGGATGATTGCGATGCTGTCTGCGTTCGTCGGCACCGTGACGTCTCCCTCTGGATGATGCCGAACAACCAGGGTGTACGCCGCGTGGAGGTCTGCGTCGGCGAGCGTCTGCTCCAGCCACGTGGCCTGCGCCGCGTCCCAGCTGTTGTCGGCGATGACCACGAAGGTCGCTCGGCCCGCGGCGGTGTGGACGTTGAAGCTGTAGTACGGCTTGGGCGAAATCGGCGAGAGCTTGCTCATGAACGCGAGGTAGTTGGCGTTGAGCGAGCCGACGGGACAGGGCCCGTGCCAGCACTCGTGATTGCCCATCGTCATGAACCAGGTGCCGCTGAAACGATGAACCGCCTGCATGTAGAGGTTCATCTGGTCGGTCGCCGTCGCGAGGCTGTTGTTGCAGACGTACATGTGATCGCCGAGGTCGAGACCGAACTGGGCGTTGTGCAGCGTCGCGGCGTCGGCGATCGCGTTGATGATCGGCGTTGGATAGTGCGCCGTGTCTTCGCAGCCGGGGGGCCGGGTATCGCCCATGACCAGAAAGTGAAGCGCCGTCACCGAGCCTCCAGACGGACCTACCCCGGTGCCGCCGCCGCTACCACCGCTGCCCGCGTCGGTGGGGTGCCCGCCGTCGCTTCCGTTGCTGCCGGCGTCAGTTGCATGACCGCCGCCGTTTCCGCCGCTGCCAGCATCGGTGGGGTGAACGCCTCCACTGCCTGCGCCGCCAGCATCCGCAGCCTGAGTGCCGCCCCCGCTTCCACCGGCTCCGGCATCGACCGAGGAAGGCCCGCCACCGCCTGCTCCCCCCGCGGACCCGTGACTGCCGCCGCCTCCCGAGGGGATTCCGCCCCCAGGTCCGGTCGACTGACCTCCACCGGCCCCTTCGTCCGTGGGAACCGGGTCGCCTCCACCGGTGCCGCCAATCTCAGCCAGACCGCTGCAGCCAGTGGCACAGAGGACCAGCCAGGGCATCCAAGCGCGAAGAGTCAGACCGAGGTGCAAGCCGGGCAGCCATGCGCCCTGCATGCCAATGCGCCTCGCTCCGTTTGGGGTCGGGCAAGTGGCCGGGAACCGCCGCAGATGAACCTGCCTTAATCGTGCAGCGGTGAAATGGATCAGCGCGTGAACTATCCACCACACTGGTTTCGCGTCACCTGGCCGTAACGATCGGATACTCACGCCGCGCTGCCGATTGATCGACGGATCCGCTGCGGATCCGCGGGCACGTCGGTGTAAGAGGCGGCCCACGATGAGGGACGGCACCAACTTTCTCCAGCGTGTCCTCGCGCCCCCTTCTTACGGCTGGTCGCGCGACGGTGAGTTCTATCCGCCCACGCTGCGCGAGCTGTTCTCCCACTGGCTGACGCGGATGAACCTGTTTCACACGCGGAAGAACTGGCTGCCGGTGACCGGCTGGGTCTGGGGGCTCGCCCTCGTGCCCTTCGCGGTCGTCTTCCTCACCCGCTACTTCTCCTGGCCTCTGGCGGCGATCGGCTTCGTCTACGCGATGGTCGGCCTCGGCGCGGTGAACGTCGTCTGGCTGCACCGCTACTGCACCCACAAGGCGTTCACCTTCAGCCATCCGTTCTACCGGTTCGTGATCCGCAACCTCACGCTCCGCCTCGTGCCCGAGGAGGTCTACGTCGTCTCCCATCACGTGCACCACGCGTTCCCGGAGAAGGCGGGGGACCCCTACAACGCGCTCGGTGGCCGCCTCTATTGCTTCCTCGCCGGCGAGCTCCACCAGCCGATCGCCCGCGATCTCTCCCCCGAGGATTACCAGACCGTCGTCGGCCTGGTGGAGCACACCGGCGTCGTACCCAACAGCTACGAGGGCTACCTGCGGTGGGGTTCGGTCTGCCACCCGGCACGGGCCTACGCGCACTTCGTGCTCAATTGGGCGTTCTGGTACGGCGCCTTCTACCTGCTCGGCGGCCACCCGCTCGCCTGCGCCATCTTCGGGATGTCCGCGCTCTGGGCCTTCGGCATCCGCGACTTCAACTACGACGCCCACGGGTGCGGCAAAGACAAGCGGCGCGACGGCATCGACTTCAACCGGCGCGACCTGTCGATCAACCAGTTCTTCGCGGGCACCGTCTCCGGCGAGTGGCACAACAACCACCACCTGTTTCCCAGCGGAGTGCGCTCGGGGTTCCTCTGGTGGCAGCTCGACAACGCCTACCTGCTGATCCGCCTCGTCGGCCTGCTCGGCGGCGTCAAGTCGTCTCGGGATTTCAAGCAGCGCTTCCTCGACCAACACTACGAGCCCTACCGGCGCAGCCACCAGACGCCGGTGCAGGCGCCCTGAAAGCCGCCGGTCGCGGAGCGAATCCCACGGCCCTCAAACAGGGAACGCGCGGTAGGCTGCGCGCCCGCCAATGATCAGCGTCGCGCTCGCGTGGCTCGTCCTCGCCCAACCGGTGAACCCCTACCTCGAAGAGGGCAAGCGCCTCGCGCGGGAGCTCAAGTTCGCCGAGTGCATCGAGCAGATGCGGATCGCCGGCCAGGTGCTCGACTTCTCCCGGGCGGAGAAGGCGCAGATGCTGACGCTCCAGGCGCGCTGCCAGATCGCCGAGGGCAAGCGCGCGCTCGCCGAGGAGTCGTTCGCCCAGCTGCTCGAGCTCGACCCGGGCGCCGAGCTCGATCGCAACGAGTCGCCGAAGATCCTCGAGGTCTTCGACGCGGTGAAGCACCGCCTCTACCCCCCGGACTTCATCAAGCTGACTCCCCAACCCGCCCGCCCCGGCCGGGCGACCTTCGCGCTCATCGACCCCTGGCGCCGGGTCGACTCGGTGGTGATGGTCCGCCGGGTCAACGAAGCCCAGACCGAGCTGAAGGTCGCGACCGTCGATGGCCAGCTGTCGGTGGAGCTCGACGTCGAGGCGGGCGGCTCGCTCGAGTGGTGGCTCGAGGCGCGCGCCGCCGCGGGTCAGGTGCTCTTTAGCTACGGCAACGGGCTCTCGCCCCAGCGCTACTCGGTGGCCACCATCGACACCGGGCCGGCGGTGGTCGACACCCGCACCCCGCGGGCCGAGCGCGTCTCGGCCTGGATCGCCGTCGTCCTCGCCGTCGCCGCGGGGGCCACCGGCGCGGTGCTCCAGGTGCAGTCGTTGAACCACGCCGCCCAGGCGCGCGATCTCAGCCGGCCGCCGGGTGATTGGGCCTACACCGCGCGGGCGACCTACTCGACCGCGGTCACCGAGGCGTCGGTCGCCACCGGGCTCTTCGTCGGCGCGGGCGTGGCCGGGTCCGCCGGCGTGGTGCTCTTCACATGGTGAGGCGGGCGCTCCTCTGCACGCTGCTGTTGCTGTCGGCCTGCTTCCCCGGGCCACTCGACGAGACCGGTGAGCGGTGCGATCCGGACCACGGGTGTGGCGACGGCTTCACCTGCTTCGATCTCCACTGTCAGCGCACCGGCGCGATCGACGCCGGGCCCGCCAACTTCCTGCTCAACCCCGACTTCGAGGAGCTCGACGACGGCGGGGCGATCGCCCAGTGGCGGGCGGCGGCCGGAGACGTGGTGCAGACGGGCAGCGCGCACCATGGCCTCTTCGCGGCGCGGCTCTTCTCCCCCGACGGAGGGACGTTTCCCACGCTGCTGCCCCAGCCGACGCCGATTCAGCTCACCCTGCTCGGCCAGGTTTGGTGCGCCCGGGGCTGGGCGCGCGCCGAGTACTCCGACGACGGCGGCACGGGGCTGCCGTCGCGGCTCGACATCTACGAGCGCTTCATCGACGGCGGAACGCCGAACGCATCGGCGACCGGCTTCACCCGGGTCACCCGTGAGTGGCTGCTGTTCGAGCAGCGGCTGGTCACCGCCGGAGACGGCAAGCTCGACGTGCGCATCGAGACCAACCAGAAGTTCAAGAAGAGCGAAGCGGTGGTCATCGACGAGATGCAGCTCAAGCGGAGCATCGACGGCGTCTGCCGCTGGTAGTCAGAACCCGGTGAGCACGTAGAGCCCGGTGCTGCCGTTGACGCGGTAGAGCAGCTTCGCGGCGTCGGGAGCGACGTCGATGCCGGTCGCGGCGAAGGCGTCGCCGAAGAGCAGCTTGCGCGCCACCGGCGTCGGGTCGACGGTGAGCACCTCGATGCCGAGGTTGCTGGTGACCGCGAGGTGCTTGCCGTCGGGGAACCAGCCGACGCTCGCCAGCGTGGTGTTCGCCTCGCCGAGGTCGGCCACTGATTTGGCGGCGAAGGTGTAGAGCCAGAAGTGCTCCTTGCCGGAGACGCCGTCAACGAAGGCCAGCTGGCCCCCGTCGGGAGAGAACCGCGCTGCCTGCCCGGTGTGGACGGTGGCGACGCCCCCGTCGGCCAGCTCCACCAGCGCGATCTCGTTGAGCCCGTTGGAGGTGTAGGTCAGCCGCTTCCCGTCCCGGCTGACGTCGAGCTCGTAGGCGGCGAACGGCGTCGCGACCGCGGTGGCGGCGCCGCCCTGGACTCCCACCTTCGAGATGCCCTTGCTGTCGGTGAAATAGACCGACGTGCCGCCCGGGCCCCACGCGGCGGTGGCGAGGTAGGTGCCGGCGTCAGCGACCGCGGTCAGGCTGGTGCCGGTCTCGTCCATCACCGCGATGAAGTCCGAGGTCGAGGCGCCCTTGGTCGAGCAGTGGAGCGCGATCTTCCTTCCGTCGGGTGACCACCGCCCATTCCAGAACTGGAGGTTCGCCGGAGCGGCCAGCTCGGCGCGGCTCGGGCCAGGGTTGCCCGCGTCCACCACGCCCGGGCCGGGGCAGCCCGTGAGCAGCGCCGTCGCGACGAGGAGCCCGAGGGCGCGCGTCATCCGCGGCGCGCCGTCATCGGGTCTCTTTGCATTTGCCATCGGCGGACTCCCAGACGTCGACGTCGTCGACGAGCAGCGTGTCGCCCGCCAGGCCCTGGCTCAGCTGGAAGCGCAGGTAGACGGTGGCGCCGCTCGCGCCCGGCACCGAGAGCACCGTCGAGGGCGGCACGCGGATCCAGCTGGTGCTCGCCACCGGGCTGCTGAAGTTGGTGTCGACCCCGGTGCCGCTTTTGCTCGTCAGCACCGAGAGCTTCATGTTGCCCACCGTGCCCTTGACCCACGCGGTGGCGCAGTAGGTGTCGCCCGGCGCGTTGGTGAGAATCGGCGTGGTGTAGGCGAACGCGCCGGCGCCGGTGGACGTCGCGG
>JAYVRT010000484.1:0-5613 GCA_043776025.1 Archangiaceae bacterium
GATCGCGATGATCAACCCCCAGCTCGTCGAGCTCGAGGGGAAGCTGGTCTACACCGAGGGCTGCCTCTCCATCCCCGGCGAGGCCGAGGACGTCGAGCGGGCGATGTTCTGCACCGTGAAGTTCCTCGATCCGCAGGGGCAGGAGCAGACGCTGCGCTGCGACGGGCTGCTCGCGGTCGCGGTGCAGCACGAGTGCGATCACCTCACCGGCACCGTCTTCGTCGACCGGATCTCGATGCTCAAGCGCGAGCTGATCCGCAAGCGGATGAAGAAGCTCAAGGCCGAGCGGATCGCCGAGAAGGAAGAGTCCGCCGAAGCAGCGCCTTAAGCCTTCGCCAGCTTCACCCCCAGGCGCGGACACAGCCCGGCCACCACGCAGCGGTGACACTCTGGGCGCAGCGCGTGGCAGACCCGCCGCCCGTGCCAGACCAACAGCTGGTGCGCCTTGAACCAGCCGTCGGGCTCCACCACTTGCTGCAGGCTCTTCTCGATGTCGTCCGGGTCGAGCCGCCGCGAGAGGCCGAGCCGCCGGCTCAGCCGCATCACGTGCGTGTCCACCGGGAACGCCTTGTCTCCGCCCAGGTGCATCGAGACGACCCCCGCCGTCTTCGGCCCGACCCCGGGCAACTTCCCCAGCGCCTCGCGACGCACCGGCACCGCCCCGCCGTGGTGCTCGAGCAGCGCGGCTCCCAGCTTCACCAGGCTCTTCGCCTTGTTCCGGAACAGGCCCAGGGTGTTGAGGTACTTGCCCAGCTTCGCCGGCGTCGATGCCGCGTAGGCCGCGGCGGTGCCGAAGTCGGCGAAGAGCTTCGGCGTCACCATGTTCACCCGGCGATCGGTGCACTGCGCCGAGAGGAGCACCGCCACCAACAGCTCCAGCGGGGTGGTGTAGTCGAGCTCGATCTTTGCCTCGGGCATCGCCGCGTCGAGGCGCGCGAAGAGCTCCGCGGCCCGCAGCCTTCGCTGGGGCAACTTCTCGCCCTTGAGGGTGGGTGTGGGTGTTGGAACCTGGGTCATCGCGGGGGGCATGCTAGCCTCGGAAGGTCGTGATCCTCGCCCGGCGACTGCTCCCGATCTGCTTGTTGGCGACCGCGTGCGCGAGCACCGAGCGCGCGAAGATTCCCTTCGCCGAGGCGTTCGCCACCAGCGGGGCCGTCGCCGCCCGCCCGAAGGTCCCGTCCGATCCACGCACCTCGCCCCCGCTGCACGCGGCGCTCTTCGCCTTCACCGACGCGGTCGAGGCCAGCCGGGTCGGGGTGAAGCGCGGCGAGAAGATGGGCCCGGCGCCGACGGCCGCCTGGGGCTCGGTGCTCTGCGAGGTCAAGGCGCTCCTCTCCCGGCCGGCGGTGATGCTCTCGCCCTTTGACCTCGCGCGGGCCCGGTTGGTGCTGCAGTCGCAGCTGGCCGCCGACGCGGCGCTCTACGGAGACTTCCCGGTCGTCGTCGCCGAGGAGGCCCAGCGGGACCTGTGGCAGCTGAGCGCGCGGATGGCCGAGCTGGCGCCCGTCCACCGCGTCGACCTCCGCCGCTTCGCCTGGCCGCTGATGCCGGTGGTGGTCACCAGCCCCTTCGGCACCCGGATGCATCCAATCATCGGCGACTACCGCTTCCACTCCGGGCTCGACCTCCTCGCCGAGCTCGCCCAACCGGTGCGCGCTTCCTACGACGGCACGGTCGTCTACTCGGGGTGGAACGGGGCGTATGGGAAGCAGATCGAGCTCCAGCACGACCGCCACGTCGCCACCCGCTACGGCCACCTGCTCAGCCTCCTCGTCGCCGACGGGGCGAAGGTGAAGCGGGGCGACGTCATCGGCCTCGCGGGGTCCACCGGGCTCTCCACCGGCGTCCACCTGCACTTCGAGGTCCTCAAGGACGGCGTGCCCGAGGACCCCGAGAGCGATCTGCCCGAGCCGAAGGAGGTCGGCCGGCCGTCGATCGCTCTAAACGGAACGAGCCCCGGGTTTCCCCAGAGCTCGTCCGAAAACCCCCGCTTTTGAAGCGATTACAGCGTGGCCTTCAGTTCCTTGGCCGGCCGGAAGCCGATGGTCTTGCTCGCCTTCAGCTTCATGATCTCGTTCGTCTGGGGGTTGCGGATCTTGCGGGCCTTTCGGCTGCGCATCGACCAGGTTCCGAACCCGGGGTAGCTGAAGCGGTCGTCTTTCTTCACCGCCTTTCCGATGTTGTTGAACACCACGTCGATGATCTCCGACGCAGCCTTCTTGGTCAGCTTCGTCTCGACCGACACCGCTTCCACCAGCTCTGCCTTCGTCATGGATTGTTATTCCTCCGGGATAAATCCCCTCGAGCCCCCTCGAAGAGGCGCGCAGAACTAGCAAATCGAGATCACCTAAGTCAATGTAATACATACACTTTTTCGGGTTTTGGCGATGTCTGATCTGGGAGCTCGGGGTTCTGATCGCACCGGGGTCGGAAGGCTGAGGAAATCCGCGCGGGTGGGAGCGAGTCCTGATCGGAATCGGGCCGCGGATGATCTGCGGCGCCGGGCGCTGCTGGGGTTGTGGCTATTCGCCGCTTGCCGTCCGGCGGTGGCGCCGGTCGCGCCAGGGGCCCGGGTCGAAGCGCCACCCCTGCCGCCGGTGGCGGTCGAGCGCTGGGTCGATGCCCACGCGGGCGAAGCGGGCGACGGCTCTTCGGGCAGCCCCTTCAAGCGGCTGGGGGACGCGCTCGCGCCCGGGGCGACAGTGCACCTGCGCTCGGGGCTCTACCCCGGGCCGTTTCAGCTGCCGCCGGGGGTGAAGCTGGTGGGCCATGGAGAGGTGGTGCTCTACGCCGAGGGCGAGACGACGGTGGTCACCGCGCGCGCCGCGAGCCTCGAGGGGCTCTCGGTGCAGGGTGGCTTCATCGGGCTCCTGGCAAGCGGCCCGGTGTCGCTCAAGCGGGTGCACCTGTCGGGGCACCGGCGGGTCGCCGTCAGGGCCGCGGCGGCGTTGTCCGTCGAAGACTCGGTGTTCGAGGGGACGGTGAGCGAGACCCGGGGCATCGCGCTGAGCGCCGGGGCGAGCGCGAGCTTGAGGAAGGTGCGCTTCACCGGAGCGTTCCGGCGCGCGGTCGACGCCGAGGACGCGGTGCTCCACGCCGCCGAGGTGACGAGCGAAGGGCCGGTGGAGGCGCTGCACCTGGTGCGGACCCAGGCCGAGGTGCGGCAGTTGACGGTGCTGGGCGGTCGGGGGCCCGGCATCTTCACCGCCGACGGCGCACTCGACCTGCGCGGCGCCTCGGTGACGGGCCACGAGTACGGGCTGCAGGCGCGCAACACCGCGCTGACGATCGACGGCTTCACCTCGAAGCGGGCCGAGTTCGCCGGCATCGCGACCGTGGGGTGCACCGGGACGCTGGCGCACATCTCGACCGAGGCGAGCGGGACCTACGGCGGGCTGCAGCTGCTGGAGAGCACGCTGACGGTGACCGGGCTCAAGGTGAAGCTGGGCGCGGTGACCGGGGTGCTGGTCCGCAAGGGGACGGTGACGCTGCAGGACGTGACGGTGGAGCAGGTGCGCGCGGACAGCGGCGCCAGCGGCGAGTCAGGCGGCGACGGGCTCGAGCTGCGCGACGCCGAGGTCACCTTGAAGAACGTCACCGTGCGCGACGTCGCCGGCAGCGGGGTCTTCGCCGCGGCCGTCGCTCAGGTCACAATCATCGGCCTCACGTGCGAGCGCTGCCGCGTGGGCACGGTGGTCGCCGACCGGATGGCGCGGGTCGGGGTGCAGGGCCTGGTCAGCCGCGGAGGGCAGGGGCCGGCGATCGCCGCGACCGATCACGCCAGCATCAGCGTCGACGACGCCGACGTCACCGCCAGCGAGGCGCCGATCTGGGCCGAGTGCGCGCAGGGCGTCCAGGTGACGGTGCGGCACTTCAAGAGCAACCTGAAGCAGCCGCCGAGCGCCTGCATCGACACGGGCGAATGATCAGCCCAGGGCTGGCGAGACCTGCACGACCGGCAGGCCGTCGCCGATGCACTCGTCGATGACCCGCACCAGGTCGTCGTAGCGGACGTCGTCGTCGGTCTGCAGGGTAATGGCGACGTTGGCGGGCAGGTTGCTCTTGATCCGCATCAACTGCTGCTTGAGCGCGCCCAGTTCGAGTCTCCCGTAGGGATCCCGCGCGACGCTCACCGGCTCGAGGTGCGTCGCCCCGACGGTCAGCCGGAGACTCTGTCTGTTGATCAACAAAGACAGCTCGATCCCCAGCCTCGCGGACTGCTCCTCCCGATTGGCTCACCTGCAGCCTGCCCACCTGGGTCCAGACCGCGGTCATGATCAGGAAGCTGATCGTCACTGCCATCAGATCGATGAAGGGCACGAGGTTGATCGCCGCGTCGAGCGCCTTCTTCCCGCCCGGCGCCCCGGCACCGAGATCCATTCCGCCTGCCATGTCCGCACCGCCGCTGAAGGGTTCAGCCTACGGACAGCGCGGCGGGCGCCGGGGTTCCGGTGGGCACCGGCGTCGCGCGGTGGCTCAGCCAGGCGACCACCGACGGGTAGACCTCGAGATGGGCGCGGGTGCCGAGCACCAGATCTCCGTGGCCATAGTCCTGCTGCTGACCGTGCGCGGTGCCGAGCAGCTTCAGCTCTTTGTCCTGCGACCCGGCGAGCTCAAAGTGCGCGGTGCAGTTGGCCGGCGGCGCGATGCCGTCGGCGGTCCCGCCGATCACCAGGTGGGGCACGGTCAGCGCCTTCACCCGCTCGCGGTAGTCGATCTTCCCGTCCTCCGAGCCGAAGCGATCGTGCCTCGTCCAGTCGCGCAGTTGGCGGAGCACCCCATGCCAGATCGGCGCGATCACCTCGGCGAGCGCGCGGCGTTGCACCCATCCGGGCATGTTGCGCAGGTTGGTTCCGCCCATCGGTAGGCAGACCCAGCCGGCGAAGGGAGCGATCAACGCCGCGAACCAGTCGGTGCGGAAGCGGCCCAGCGGCGAGAGCCAGTAGCCCAGGTGGATCAGCCAGCGGGTGTGGAAGGCGTAGCGGAAGAAGACCGGGGAGCCGATCGTCACCAGGCCCTGCAGCTTCTCCTGCAGCGCGGCGTCGGCGGCGGCGAGGCCGACCAGGCCTCCGAGCGAGTGGCCGACCCAAAAGGCCCGCGGAGCGCCGCTGCGGGCGAGGGCGAACGCCACCAGCGCCGGCACGTCGAACTGAACGTGGTCGTCGATGCTGCCGTCGCGGCGGTGCCCGCCGAACGCAGCTCCTGCGCCACGCAGCTCGACGGTGAAGCACTCGAAGCCTGCGTCGGCCAACGCGGCGGCGAGGCTGTGCGGCGGCTGGAATTCGAGGAAGCGGTGGTTGTTCGATAGACCGTGACAGAGCACCACCGGCTCGAGGAACCGGCGGTTTTGAGGCCCGCGACGCCAGGCGCACAGCTTCCACCCATCTGCCGCTGCCACTTCAATCGCCTCGGGTCGTTGCCCTTTGAGCCGGAAGAACGCAACCACTGCGCGCACCCACAGAAAAGTGCCCACGCACAGTCCCAAGAGGGTGACGATGATCAGAAGTCTCGTTTCCACGGCCTGCTAAGGTGCTCCGGACATGAAGCTGCGCCAGTTGATGTTCGTACTGCCCAACCTCTTCACCGTCTCGTCCATCTTCTGTGGGTTCTACG
>JAYVRT010000485.1:0-5606 GCA_043776025.1 Archangiaceae bacterium
CCGCCGTCCCTCGGAACCACGCAGGCACCGCGTCGCTCCACACCACCGCCGCCGGGCCGGCCCAGTCGCCCCAGGTCGCGGAGAACACCGCGTGGAGCAGCCCACCGACGAGCACGCTGAGCACGATGTGCATCAAGTACTCCGCCGGCGCGAGCCCGCCCTGCGTGGCTCTCGACCGCGGCTCGAGCAACACGTCGGTCACGGCGATCGCCGCGTCGACGGTGAAGAGCGCGACCAGAGCGAAGTACGCGCCGCCGTAAAACCGCAGGTTCGGCACCACCAGGAACTGCGCCGCGTAGACGAAGCCACGCGCCACATGAACGATCGCCTCCGCGCGGCACTCCGGACGCCGCGTGAGCTTTCCGCGCCAGGTGTGGAACCACGCAATGTCGAGCGCCCCGAGGACGCCGATCGCGAGCAGGAAGCAGGTGGCACTGAGCATGGTCGGCGCCAGTGCGAGCCGCGTGCCGGGCGACGCTTCCCCGGGTGCTTCTGAGTCACCGGCCCCGGGCTGTCCACGCCGTGGACAGCCAGCGCCCATGGGCTGGGCAGCAGTGCGGGGTGATGGTCGAAACGAAGCGGATTCCGCGCCTTCCAACGGCCACCCCCGCTGGCACGACGCTGGCTCTACCGGTGGGCATGAAACGCCTCGACCTGATGCTCCACCTCGCCCGCCTGATCGGCTCTCTCGCGCTGCTGCTCGTCTTTGGAACGAGCCACTGGGCGCTCGCCGTCGCGCTGGCCTGCGGCCTCTACTTCGCCTCGTTCGCTTTCACCCACGACGTGGCGCACGGCGCGCTGCGGATGCCCCGCCGGGTGACCGAGTGGGTCCTGTCGCTCGCGCCGCTGTCGATGCTCGTCAGCGGCCACTCGATGCGGCTGATGCACCTGCGTCACCACGCCCGCCCGCTCGCGGCGGACGACGTCGAAGGAGTCGGCGCGGCGCTCCCGCTGTGGCGCGCGCTGCTCGCCGGGCCGGCGAACGCCTTCGAGCTGCGGCGGCAGAGCTGGGCCGCGGCGAACCCCCGCGAGCGCCGGTGGATCCTCGGTGAGTCGCTGGCCTGCGGCGCGCTCTTCGTCCTCGCCCTGGGCAGCCGCTCGATGGTCCTCCAGGCGTGGGCGCTGACGAACCTCGCGCTGGCGCTGACCGCGAGCGCCTGGGCCTCGCACCTGCCGCACCATCCGCCGCGCTGGGCCCGCGCGATCGCGCTGCGCCTCGCGTGGACCGGGTCGGCCACCCTGCTGAGCTTCGCGTTTCACGAGGCCCACCACGCGCGCCCGAAGGTGCCGTGCCGGGAACTGGCGTGAGCTACTTCGGGTTGGGGCGAGGGATTCCGGCGAACTGCCCCGAAGACTCGACGAGGTAGACGACGCCCAGCACCGGCTCCACCGCACCGCGTGCGTAGAGCCGGAACTGCCCTTGAGGCCCCTCGCCGAGCGTCTCCACCTCGTAGGTGAAGTGGCACCCGACCTTCCGGAAGTCGGTGGGCTGCGCCTTGATCCTCAGGCGCGCCCCGTCCTCGCACCAGCCGTCGGGCTCGAAGCCAATCTGGGTCAGGTTGGTGGTGTAGCGATCGCGCTCGGCGAAGTACGCCTTCTCGCTGGTGTAGAGCGACTTGAGACCGGTGAACGCCTCGGCCTGAAGCGCCTTGTCATCGGTTCGGGGCGTCGCGCCAGCGCCTGCGCCGAGGGCGAACAGCCCACCGACTTCCGGGGCTTCGAGGGGCCGGCTCCAGATCGCGACTTGATCGATGCGGCCCGGAAAGAAGTCGGAGGCGGGCGCGGCGCCGAGATCCGCGCCGATCAACACCGGAAGCGGCGCGTAGTCGATCGGCCCCGGCGCGCGAAAGATGCCAATCGCCACGCCGTCAAAGTAGGTGCGCAGCTCCGCCCCGTCGTAGGTCATCGCGACGTGGTGCCACTGGCCCACCGCGATCGGCCGGGGAAGGTCGAACACGCCCCCGTACCCGCCGCGGGTCCCGATCGCCGCCTCGATGGTGCGGGCGCTGTTGATCCGGATCATCCAGGAGAGAAACGGGTGGGCCCAGGGCGCCTTGCGTTGGGGCTTGGTGATCAGGGTCACCCCCCGCTCGGCGGGCAAGCGGTCGAGGGCGAACCAGGCGGAGATCGTCAGCCGCTGTGGCCGCAGCGCCGGGCCGTCGGGGACGACGACGTAGCCGGTTCTCCCGTCGAACTGCCGCGCGCCCCCGACGATTCCACCCGTCGTGAAGTACGTCTCGCCGGTCGCCTTCCCGTGGTTCGCCTGCCCGCTGGAATCGACCACCTCGGGGGTCGTGTCGTTCATCTCCCAGCGCGCGACGAGCCCGTCAGGAGCGGGCGCGGCGGCCAGGGTGAGCCAGACCAGCGTGACGGTGTTCATCGGCATCCCTCGAGACGGTGGCGTGGGTCAGACACATCCCGAGCCTGACGGGTTCCGCGCGCCCACCTCGGGAAATCGCCGCGCCGTCACCTCGACGAGGCGGAGTTCTCGACGCAGAGCGTGACGGCCGGCAGGAACGCGAACACAGGGCCGGCGCTGCTCGTGCTCGCACCCGAGCCCGCGCTGTAGGTGGGCGTGACGACGAAGGCCAGCTCGGGCTGCAGATGGAACCGTCCGAACTTGAGGTCGTAGCCGACGTTGAAGGTGAGGTTGTGCGCCATCACCGAGGTGCTCGAGCTCGTGCCTCCTCCGGTGACGCCAGCCAGCGAGATCGTCCCGTACTGGAAGTCGTAGGCCAATCCGCCGAAGAGGCCGGTCTCGTGTGAGACGAGGAAGCGCAGCCCAGCGAGGATCCCAACATTGAGCTGGGAGGACGAGGCGCCCGCGGTGTTGCTGTTGTTGGCGCTGACGATCAACAGCGCCACCTGGGGCAGCACCGAGACCTTGAAGGCGCCGGTGAGCAGCGCGATCTTCACGCCCGGCTGAAGGCCGGCCGATGAGAGGTGCACGTTGAGGTCGAGGCTGTCGGTGAGGCCGAGCGCGCCGTTGGCCTCGACGCTGGGAAAGGCGACGGTGGTGGAGTTGGTGCCGCTCCCGCCGCTGGCCCGGTTGAGCTCGACGAGGAGGGCCGCGGAGGTTCCGACGGCGGCTCCGCCCGCTCCCATCACCTGAGCAGTCTGCCCAAGCCCGACCGACCTCGGCGTCACGCAACCAGCGGCCACCGCCGCGACCAACGCCAGGACCTGGACCCGCATTCGGCCTCCTTGCCGCGTGACGCGCCCTCATAGCGCTTTTCGCCCACCCGGTCAGGGACAAGCCGGCGTGGGCCTCTCGGCGTTGCCGGTGTTGCTGCCGTCGTGCTGGTACTTCGGCCACGGCGAGGTGGAGTCGAGCCCGTGCGAGTCGATGATCAGCGAGAAGAGTTCGTCGGAGGTCATTCCACCGAGAAGGTAGAGGGTGCCCGGTCCGCCGTTCTTGTTCGCCTCGAGCCGGGAGCAGTCCGCCGTGGGCGAGGTGTCGAAGGCCCAGCTCTTTCCGCTGGGGAGCGTGGGCTGCTTCATCGACCACACCACCGACATCCGCCCGGTGTCGATCGCGTACACCGAGCCGGTGGTCGTCGCGACGTAGAGGAGCTCCGCGGAGTCGGCGGGGGCGATCGCGCCGAGCAGCGGAGAGGCGACGACCGTCCCTGGGACGACGGTGCTGCCGGTGGCCAGCGCGCCTGCGTCACCGCCGTAGCTCACCCGGCTGACGGTGGTCGAGCCCCCGGTGGACGTCGCGAAGTAGGCGAGGTGGCCCTTGGCGAGGACGAGCCCTCCGGACAAGCCGGCGACACGGTAGTTCTTCAAGCCCGTTCCGTCGAAGCCGACCGCGAAGATCCCGTCGCCTGGGCCGTAGCTGGAGCCGAGCACGGTGTTTCCGTCGATCGCCAGCTCCTTCGGGCTGACGCCGAGGTCGATCTCGGCACCGCCGTCGGTGGCGCTCGGGATCTGAGCGAAGTCGATGTCGCGGATTCGTCGCAGCGCGCTGTGGTCCCTCGCCCCGTAGAAGATGTTTCCCATCGAGGTCGCCATCGTCATCTCCAGGCCGGTGGCGGTCGACGCCGGAGTGCTGTTTGGGCTGCAGGGGGAGACCAAGTCGAACGCGCGGTGCCCGTCGAGCGCGATCCCCAGGCCCCCGTTGATCTTGCGGGCGAGAATCACCGTCTCGGAACCCACGATGCCGACCTTGATCACGCTGATCGTCGGCGCCATCGCGAAGTCGAAGCCCGTCGCAGTGCAGCCGGTGGTGCTGAGCACGCCGCCATCGCCGCGGTCGAGATTCGCGAGCGTGCTCAACATGCCGAACTGCGGGACGTAGACGACGCCATTGCCCACCAAAGGCGCGCCCGACACCGGCGGCGAAGGTCCGCGCCATCGGAGGGCTCCGTCGGGGCCGACCGACGCGACCATCCCCGCCGCGGACCCGAGGGACGCCCCAAGGTAGACGGCGCCGTCATCGTCGATCGCGGGTGGCCGCGGCGTGAAACCGGCGCCGAATACCTGCTTCGACCACCTCCAGCGAGTCACCGCGATTCCCGCATCCGATGGCGCACAGCCGATCGAGGTCGCGTTGAGCCAGACGGTTCCGTTGAATGCCTCGAACGGTACTTCGGGAAGCCGGATCTCGACGCAGGTGCAGTTCGGTCCGGCGTCGGCGCAGCAGGAGTTCCCGGCGTCGTAGCGGCTCGCGCCTTTGCTCAGAGGGCTGAGTCCTCCGTCCCGAAGGGGGCCCTGCGTTAAGAGGCCCGCGTCGAGGTAAGGGCGATCGCACTCGAGCCTTACCACCAGCGTCTCGTCGCGCTTCCACATGTCGAACAGGCCGCCATCGGGCCTCGACAGCGTGGGATCCAAGGGCCTCACGTCGGGCGCGGGCAGGCCCGTCAGATGGTCCGGGTCCGGGACGACGATGGTCAGGACTCCCGAGATGCCGCCGACTCCGCCACCGCCACCGCCGACACCACCACCGCCGACACCGCCGACACCGCCACCGCCACCGCCACCGCCGCCGACACCGCCGCCGCCGCCGCCGCCGACACCGCCGCCGCCGACTCGACCCCCACCCCCACCATCAGGAGGCGCGACGCAGTACCCATTGGAGCAAGTCCCCGGCCCGCAGTCCGCGTCGCGGGCGCACGGCGTCACCGAGACGCACTGACAGGCACCGAGCAGCACCACACCTGCGATCGCCAAGCCCCCGAAGCGCACCACCCCTGACTACCACGCAACAGCCGTCGGGTCCTCGCTCAGCCGCGCAGCATCGCGAGCGAGTCGTCGGCGACCTCCGCGAACAGGGTCCGCTCCGCCTTCACCAGCAGCGCGTCGACGCCGGTCTTCGTCGCAGCGCTGATCGCGACCCCGCCGCGGTCGCTCACCAACTGCTCAGCCTCCGCCTCGGGGATCCGATCGCACTTATTCCACACCAGCAATCGAGGCCGCTCGCCGAGCCCAAGCGAGTGGAGGATCTTCTCCACCGACTCGATCTGCTGGTCGCGCGCCGGGTCGGCGGCGTCGATCACGTGCAGCAGCAGGGAGGCGTCGTCCAACTCCTCGAGCGTGGCGCGGAACGCGTTCATCAAGTCCTTGGGCAGGTCGCGGATGAAGCCCACCGTGTCGGTCAGGACCAC
>JAYVRT010000486.1:0-5603 GCA_043776025.1 Archangiaceae bacterium
TCGACGCAGCCTGGATGGCCTCGAGCGGGGTCAGTGCGGCGGCGAATAACAACGTGCTCGTCCTCGGCTACTTCGGCGGCGGCGACTTCAAGAACCACCTGCTCGCGGTGCCACCGTCGACCTGGCTTGGCCCGCTGGCGGGCGCGACCTCTTTCTCACTGTCGACCGCGCTCGAGGTCTATGCCGACGGGGACGTGCTGTCCGCCGTTGGCTTCAAGGATGGCATCGCGATTCAACGCGGCGGGTTTCCTCCTCCGACCTTCGATTCGGTGACGACCGACGTGGTGCGATTTCCGCTGTCGCTTTCCGGTTCTGGCACGCAGAGCGTGACCGCAGGCGCCCGCGAGACGGTCGTGACCGCGCCGAACCTCTGCACCCGCATCGACTTCGTCGCTCACCTCGGCGACGACCTGTTGATCGCCGTCGCGGATCGCAACGGCCGCCGGCTGGTGCGTTTGGTCAAGCCGTGACCTCGGCACGGACCCGGGCGTGGGTTTGCCTGGCCGTGCTCTGCGCGTGCGGGCCTGCCCCTTCGTTGCTCGACGCAGGGGCCGGGTTTGACGCGGGTAAGCCCGACGCGGGAATCGACGCGGGCAGCGAGGTCGACCCGTTCGCCTTCGCGGACCGCGTCGTCTCTTTCGATGCCGGCACCGGGTCCGGCTTCGGCCAAAGTGGTCTTCCTCAGATTGTCCTCGGAAGGCCACACGGGTCAGGCTCTGGAGCGGGTTCCTACGATGTCCTCTCCCTCGGCAACGGGGGCGAGATCGTCCTCGCGTTTGACCGGGAGGTCCTGATCGACGGACCGGGTGTCGATCTGCTCGTCTTCGAGAACCCCTTTGTTGGCTTCGTCGAGACGGGGTTCGTCGCGGTGAGTGACGACGGCCTCACCTGGCATGAGTGGCCCTGCGCGCCGCTCGACCCCGACGGCGGCTACCCGGGGTGTGCCGGAGTTCACCCGGTGTTCTCCAGCCCGGAGAACGGCATCAACCCGCTCGACCCCGGCGTCGCGGGCGGCGATGGCTTTGACCTCGCCGTCCTGGGTCTCTCCACCGCCCGGTTCGTGCGAATCCGGGACTCCGGGGCCAATCGCTACGCGCCGCCGTCAGGAGGGTTCGACCTCGATGCCGTCGCGCTGGTGCACGCGCGGCTCCCGGACGGCGGCCAGCGCTGAGCTTTCAGGTCGGACAGGCGCGTTGCGTCAGCTCTCATAAGTCCCTATGAGAGCGCGGCAATGAACGAGCGTTACGAGCCCCTGGTCATCGAGCCGAAGTGGCAGCAGCGGTGGGCGAAAGAGGACCTCTTTCGCGCCGGCCGCAACCCCAGCCGCCCGAAGAAGTACGTGCTGGAGATGCTCCCGTATCCCAGTGGCAACATGCACATGGGGCACGTGCGGAACTACCTGCTCGGCGACGTCTACGCCCGCTACTTCCAGATGAAGGGCTTCGACGTCGTCCACCCGATGGGGTGGGACGCGTTCGGCCTGCCGGCGGAGAACGCGGCGATCAAGGACGGGGTCCACCCCGCCCAGCGCACCGCGGAGAACATCAAGAACTTCAAGTCCGAGATCCTCTCGCTCGGCTACTCCTACGACTGGTCGCTCGAGGTCAACACCAGCGCGCCGGAGTATTACCGCTGGAACCAGTGGTTCTTCCTCAAGCTGCTCGAGCGCGGGCTGGTGTACCGCCGCTTCTCGAAGGTCAACTGGTGCACCGGTTGTTTGACGGTGATCGCCAACGAGCAGGTCAAGGACGGCGTCTGCGAGCGCTGCGACAGCAAGGTGATGGATCGCGAGATGCCGGAGTGGGCGTTTCGGATCACGAACTATTCCCAGTCACTGCTCGACGCGCTCGACGGCCTCAAAGAGTGGCCAGATCGGATCACCGCCGCCCAACGCAACTGGATCGGGCGATCCGAAGGGGTCGAGGCCGACTTCGGGCTCGAGGGCCGCCCGGAGAAGCTGCGCGTCTTCACCACCCGCGTCGACACCATCTTCGGCTGCACCTACGTGGTGCTCGCGCCGGACCACAAGCTCGTCGCCTCGCTCACCACGCCGGAGCAGAAGACGGCCGTCGACGCCTTCGTGAAGAAGATGAACGCGAAGTCGAAGAACGAGCGCACCGACGAGGCCGCGGAGAAAGAGGGGGTCTTCACCGGCGCCCACGCGCTCAACCCGTTCAGCGGCGAGAAGGTCCCGGTGTGGATCGCCAACTTCGTGCTCGCCGACTACGGCACCGGCGCGGTGATGAGCGTCCCCGCCCACGACGCGCGCGATTTCGCCTTCGCGAAGAAATACAACCTGCCGGTCAGCCTCGTGGTGCAGCCGTCGATGGGCATCCTCGACGAGCCGCTCAAAGAGCCGTGGACCGACGATGGCAGCCTGGTGCAGTCGGGCGAATACAGCGGCCTGTCGTCCGCCGACGCCCGGGCGAAGATGGGCGTTTGGCTCGAAGCGCAGAAAGCCGGCAAGCGCACCGTCACCTGGCGGCAGCGAGACTGGGGCTTCTCCCGCCAGCGGTACTGGGGCACGCCCATCCCCATCCTCTACTGCGAGAAGTGTGATCCTCAGCACGCGGGGATCCCGGTGCCGTACGAGCAGCTGCCGGTGCGGTTGCCCGACATCGACGTCAAAGAGGTGCTGACCGGCAAAGGCGAGCCGCCGCTGGCGAAGGTCCCCACCTTCGTCAACACCCCCTGCCCGAAGTGCGGCGGGCCGGCGAAGCGCGAGACCGAGACGATGGACACCTTCGTCGACTCGACCTGGTACTTCGCGCGCTACCTCTCGCCGAAGTTCGAGCAGGGCCCGTTCGACCCGAAGGCCGCGGAGCGTTACCTGCCGGTGGACATCTACGTCGGCGGCCCCGAGCACGCGACGATGCACCTGCTGTACTTCCGCTTCTGGTACCGGCTGATGAAGGAGCTCGGCCTGGTGCAGGGCGACGAGCCGGTGACCCGGCTGATCACCCAGGGCATCGTCAACGGCTCCGACGGCTTGAAGATGAGCAAGCGGGCCGGCAACGGCGTCGCGCCGGTCAACATCGTGAAGAAGTTCGGCGCCGACACCTGCCGGATGTACGTGCTCTTCGCCGGGCCGCCCGAGCGCGACTTCGACTGGAGCGACGAAGGCGTCGAGGGCTCCTTTCGCTACTTGAAGCGCGTCTACGCGATCGCCGCCCAGCACCGCGAGCGCTGCCACCTCGCCACGTGGGACCGTGCCTTCGAGGGCAAGGCGTTGGAGATCCGCCGCGCCACCCATCGCGCGATCAAGCGGGTAGGGGAAGCGATTGACCGGCTGTCGTTCAACACCGCGATCGCGGGCATGCACGAGTTCGTCAACGCGCTCTACCTCGCGCAGGAGGTCTCGACGCCCCAGGAGACCGCGGCGATGGGAGAGGCGATCCGCACCCTCGCGGTGCTTTTGACTCCGTTCGCGCCTCACCTCGCTGACGAGATCTCCTCGGAGTACGGCGGCGCGGGCTGCACCGTCGAGTCTGCCTGGCCGCCGTTCGACCCGGCGCTGGTGGTCGACGACGTGCTGCCCTACGCGGTGCAGATCAACGGCAAGCTCAAGGGCGAGGTCCGGGTGCCGGCCGCCGCGGGCGAGGCCGAGGTCCGCCAGGCGGCGGAGGCGGACGAGAAGGTGCAGGCGGCGCTGGTGGGCAAGACGATCAAGAAGGTGATCTTCGTGCCCAAGCGGTTGATCAACATCGTCGTCGTCTAAGCGCATGGTCACCTCCCTCGTCCTCGCGTCGCTGCTCACCGCGGCTCCGGGAGCGCCCACGCTCGCGGACTCGGGGCACTTTCGCCTCGTCTCCGACGACGAGCGGACCGCGTACGACAACGGCCCGCACCTGCTGGTGACGCCGATCATCTTTCTCAGCGTCGGGGCCGCCGGCACGCTCACCGGCGCGGTGCTCCTCTACGCCGGGGCGCTCAGCGCCTTCGCCGGCAGCGGCGTCGGAATGGCAGGGACGGTCGCGGTCGGCGCCGGCCTCGCGCTGTTGACGCTCGGCATCGTGGTGGTCGTCGTCGCCGTGGTCTTCGCGGTGATCGGCGCGATCAAGCTGGTCCGAGCGATCCGCGGACCTCAGGCGCAGCCCCGGGAACGCTTCGACGCCGCGCGCCCGCCGCCGGCGCCGGTGATGCCCGAGGGCCTGGTGGTGGCCCGGTTTTGAGGTCCGCGCTCGCCCTCGTCGCGCTGCTGTCGGCCGGCTGCGGCTACCGGTTCGCGGCGCCCGGCGGCGCGCTGCCCGAGGGCATTCGGAGAATCCAGGCCCCCGTCTTCGACAACCACACCGCCGAGCCCACCGCCGAGGTGCTCTTCACCCAGGCCTTTCGCGAGCAGCTCGGGCGCGCCGGCGTCCTCGGAGGCGACGCTTCGGAGGCCACCGTCACCGGGACGCTCGAGTCAGTCTCCGCGGGGGTGATCCTCGTCAGCATCAGCACCGACGGCATCGCCCGCCTGCCGACCTACCGGCTCAACGCGATGGTGAAGCTGTCGCTGGTGAAGGACGAGCGGGTGCTCGCGGTGGCCGTCGTCACCGGCGCGGAGGACTACCTCTCGGGGGCGGATCTGCTGCTCACCGAGTCGAATCGGCAGGCAGCCCTGCGGCGCCTCGCCGAGACGATGATGCGCGAGGGCTACGAGCGCCTCGCCAGCCGGTGACCGTCCGACGGCGGGTTGGCAGCTCACAATCTGACCACTTATAGTGGTCACATGAAATCGATGAACGCGACCCAGTTCAAGGCCCAGTGTCTGGCCGTGCTGGACCAGGTGGAGAAGACGGGCGAGTCGGTGTTGATCCTCAAGCGCGGCCGGGTCGTCGCACGCCTGGCGAGTGCGTACGTCGCCAAGGCATCGACGCCAAGAGACAGGCTCAAGGGCTCGATTGAGATCCTGGGGGACATCATCGGCCCGGTCTTGCCACCCACGGATTGGCACGCGGTTTCGGGCAAAGGGAAGTGATTCTCCTCCTCGACACCCATGTCTTGCTGTGGTGGTTCGCTGATTCGCGCCGCCTGTCGCGGGCCCAATTGCGCGCGCTGAAGAAGGTCAGCCCTGACACGCCCGCTCACGTCTGCGACATCAGCCTCTGGGAGATTGCGACGCTGGCTCAGCTGGGTCGGATTCGGCTGACGATGCCGCTGCGGGAATGGCTCGACAACGCCATCGAGCCTCCGTGGGTGGAACTACAAGCCATCAGCCCCGCGGTGGCGACCGAGGTCGCTGCCCTGCCAGACAGCTTTCAGCGCGACCCGGGGGACCGAATCATCGTCGCGACAGCTCGAGTGTTGGGCGCGCGGCTCCTCACGCTCGACGAGTCGATCATCGCCTCAGGCCTGGTACCGGTCATCGCCTGAGCTGGGTCGTGACTGTGGCGTAACAACCTTCGAGAAGGCGTCTGCGCGACGGCGACGGCCTGAGCCTGCGACACCGACTCGGGCTTCGTCTGTCGCATCAACTGCAACCGCGACGGGGGCGCTCCCAACTGCAACGGCGGCCTCTGCCGTGCTTTGGCGACCGGCGTCACGGGTGCCTGTTACTGACGAGGGTCGCCCTCTGCGGAGCGCACCCTGGCGAGCGACCTCCCGACCTGTCGCGGCCC
>JAYVRT010000487.1:0-5603 GCA_043776025.1 Archangiaceae bacterium
GTCTTCAGCTGGCCCAGCGGCACCGGGGCGTTGGTGGAGACGAAGACGTTGCCCGGCCCGCCTTCTCCGCCGCGCGAGTGGCCGTTGGTGAGCGGAACGCTCGCGGTCGGGTTGCGGCCCATCAGCAGCGTCTTCAGCACCCCGTCCTGCACCAGGTTCACCGCGCGGGGCTTCACCCCGTCGTCGTCCACCGGGTACGAGCCGAAGAGCGGCGCGAGCACGCCCGCGGGCGACTTCCATTCTTTCCTCGTCGGATCGTCGGTGACCTGCAGCTGCTTCACCGCGATGTGCTTACCGACGCGCTCGGTGAGCCGGCCGTGGTCCATCGCCCCGAGGCTCTGGCGCGAGCGGAGCAGCGGCGCGGCGAGCGAGGCGAGGAAGAACTGGTCCGCGCCCTCACCGATGAACAGCACCGGGCCGGTGTAGTCCTCCTTCGGGCCGGCGGCGGCGACCTTCAGCTCCAGCGTCTCGCCGACCTCTTTGACCCGCTGGGCCAGCTCGGCCTCGTTGGGCAGCTCGGCCTCGTTGCGGGCGAGGGTCTTCCAGCTCCAGCCGACGGACATCCCGTCCTTCGCCTGGGCGGTGGCGTTGACCTCGAGCTCGAACTTGGTCTGGCAGAAGCGGTGCTTCGCGCCATCGCTGGCGACCATCCGCTGGCAGAACTGGCGCAGCGACAGCCCCACCGAGCAGCTGTGTGGCGAGGGGAAGGTGCGGCAGGTGGCGGACGCCCGCTTCACCATTGCCGCGTACCGGTCGACGGCGACGGTGACCCGCGGCTCGAGCGGCTCGAGGACCACCTCGGGCGCGGCGGCGCCGAAGTCGGGCAGCACCTCTTTGACCGAGTTGGCCTTGAGGTAGGCGTTCTTCTTCGCCAGCGTCTCCACCGCGCTCTTGAAGTCGGCGTCGAAGGCGAGCCAGAGCCGGTGGCGGATCGCGTCGGGATCTTCCTCGGCGGGGGAGCTGAGGCGCTCGCCGCCCTCGAAGTTGAACTCGCCCCCTTGAAAGTTGGTGTTGTCGAGCTGGGGGCTGCCGACGCGCACGTCGGTGCCGACGACGACGCGGCGCCCGCCGCCCGGGGAGTAGAGGGCGCCGAAGTCGGCGCGCACGTTGAGCGTGTCCTCGGTGGTGACGAAGGCGCGCGCGTAATACGGCTTGTCGGAGACCGCCTTCTCCCCTGCCCGCGCGGGCATCACCAGGGTCATCGCCCGCTTCACCTCTTCGGACATCACCTTCAGCACCGGATCCTCGTCGGGGGCGGCGGGAGCGGCGGCGAGCACCAGCAGGAAGAGGGCGTTCACTTCGTCACCTGAGGCTTCGCCATCGGCGGCGGGGGGAGAATCGGCGCGCGCTCGTGTCCGCTGGCGCGGCGCTCGACCTCGATCTCGGCGACCAGCAGGCTCGGTGCGACCGCGGAGACCGGGACCCAGCCCGACTCGGCGCCGCAGTAGCCGTTGAAGATTCTGAAGTCGTCGCCGGTGGCGAGGATCCGCTCGAACGAGGTCAGCGGAGTTCCCACCAGGTCCACCCCGCGCACCAGCTCGTCGGGGCGGCCGTCGGCGTAGACCTTGAAGACGACCTGGGGCAGGACCTTGAACGCCTGGGGCAGGCCGCCGGTGCGGGTGTTGGTGAAGCCGCCGGAGATCTCCTCGAACCACAGGCCGAACGGCTTGCCGCGCGCCTTCACCTCGGCGATCAACCGCTCGCGCAGCTTCGCGACAGGCAGCTGGTTGCTCGAGTCGACCAACAGGTTGCCCTGGCGGGAGACCGGCGGGAGGCCGGGCATCGCGCGGCCGTGCCCGTTGGAGTTGGGAAAGCCGGTGATCGGCGAGCGACCGATGAGGAAGCCCCTGAGGATGCCGTGGTCCACCAGCGAGGCCTTCTGCGCCGGTTGGCCCTCTTCGTCGAACTTGTAGAAGCCGTTGAGCGGCGTCCCCTCGTACTCGCGGCGGGTGGGATCATCGGTGACGCTGATGAAGTCCGGCACCACGCTCTTGCCCAGGCGCTTGGTGAAGGTCTGACCTTCGTCGGCGTCCTTCTGGCGGTGGCCCTCGATGCGGTGGCCGAAGATCTCGTGAAAGAAGACGCCCGCGGCGCGGTTGGTGATCACCGCCGGGCCGGCCCAGGGCTCGATCGCCGGCGCCTTCTTCAGCGCCTCGAGGCGCTCGATCAAGCGGGTGGTGCGCCGGGTCAGCTCGGCGTCGTCGGGCAGGCCCTCGGCGGTCGAGGCCTCGACCGAGTCGTACAGCTCGAGGTCCATGCCGTCGGCGGCGCGGACGACACCGTTGAACATCACCCGGGCGGAAAAGCGGGGCTCACGCAGGCGGGCGCCCTCGGAATCGACGAAGTAGTGGGTGCTGGAGACCATCTGAACCCCCACCGAGCCGCGGAGCAGATCGGGGTGGCTCTTGAAGAGCGCCGACAGCTTCTTCACCCGCGCCTCCCAGGCCACGGTGTCGACCAGCTTCTCCAGCGGCTGGGCGCGGGGGTCGAGCTGCTGGTGAGGCTTGTCGTCGGAGAAGTCGGCGGCCTTGTCGTCCTCGCTCGCTTTGACCGCGACGTTGGCGCGCACGCGGATGATCCCGCGGGTCGCCGACCGGTAGGCGTCATGGGTCGCGCGCCAGATCGCCACCGAGAGCGGGCCCGGCTCGTCCTCCACCGGCAGCGGCCGGCCCATCACGTCCATGTCGTAGCGCGAGCCGCCGCGGAGCCGATGGGTGTTGTCGAGCTGGCGGGTGCCGACGCGCACCGAGACATCGAGGATCCGGATCCGCCCGGTGAGCGCGCCGCGGAGGTTCTGGGAGCCCTCGAGCGCACCGAAGCTCGCCGACTGGCCCCAGCTGTCACCGTCGGCGACGCGGTAGGAGAGGTAGAAGAGCGGCGCGTCTGGCTCGCCCTTGAGGCCCTTCTTGCTCCGGTCGAGCTCGGCGGCGAGGGTCTCGAGGAGCAGGTCGCGTTCGGCCGGAGCCTGGGAAAGCAAGCAGAGGAGCGCAGCGCTGAGCATCGACCCACGATGCACACAATTGCGCGTGGGTGGCTACGACTTCGGTGGGCTATGAACCGCAGCGTGCGCCTGCCCGTCGTCCTCGTCCTGCTCGGCTGTTGCGCGTGCGGCCGCACGGTGACGTACACCCGTCCCGCTGGCTGCACCCAGCAACCGCGCACCGAGGCGTGGCTGAAGCTGAACCAACTCGACGGGCTGCCCCGGCTGTGGAACACCGACGTCTGCATCCCCGTCACCTACCAGCCCTCGCTCGAGGCGCTGCGGCCAACGCTCGACGCCGCCCTCGATGCCTGGACCTCGCAGAGCTGCAGCGGTCTGTGTTTCCTCCCCCCGATGCAGCGCGCCGACACGCCCGTGGATCAGTTCGATTACCGGCTGCACGCCGCGGACAGCGCCCCCGCGCTCGGCGGGGCGTGGGAGCTGGTCAATGACGGCAACACCGGGCGAACGCTGCACGCGACGATCTTCGTCAGCACCAACTCGAACGTCGGCGAGGTGCTCAAGCAGCTGGGGCAGACGCTGGGCTTCTTGCAGGGCAGCGGGCGCGACACCGTGCTCGACGAGGTGCAGGTGCCCAACCCGCGCACCGACCTGGGCACGCTCGACAAGCAGAGCGTCTGCGCCGCCTACCCACCCTGCCGCTGAGCCCGCCAGGACGCCGCCGCCCTTGCGCGGGTGAAACGAACGGGCCTATTGGCGGGGGATGCGATCGATCCTCCTCCTCGCGCTCCCGCTGGTCACCTTCACCTGGGCCTGCGGAGGCGCCTCGACGCCTCCGGTCGATGCGGGGAGTGACGCCGGGGGTGAGCTCGACGCGGGGCTCGACGCGGGTGTGGCCGACGCGGGCTCCGACGCCGGCCAGCCGATCGACGCTGGAGTGGATGCCGGGCCGCTGGCGCTGGCCGCCGGCGACGTCGCCGAGGTCGTCGTCGCGGGGACCCAGGCGCAGGTCAGCCTCGCCACGCCGAACGGCGACGAGAAGTTCATCGTCATCCTCGCCTCAACGCGCCTCGACACCTCGAACGCGCCGAGCAGCTATGCGCTGAGCGTGGCAGCGCCGGTCGACGGCGGGGCCGCGAGCCTGGTCACCGGCTGCGCGCTCGACGTCGAGCCGTGGCGCAGCACCGCCGTCGTCGCCGAGACGCCGCCCTCGGGCACGGCGGTGGCGCTGGACACGATGGCGACGCTGAACATGCAGACGGCGACGGGCTACGAGGCGATCACCGTCAAGGCGATCGCCGTCGGAACCTCGGCGGTGGTCTGGGCCGACGTCACCCCGGCGCACCCGGCGAACATGGACCCGACGTTCGTCGCGCAGTTCCTCACCGACTTCGAGACGAAGGTTCTTCCGCGGGAGCGTTCGATCTTCGGGGTCGAGTCGGACCTCGACGGCGACGGGCACATCGGGCTCGTCTTCACGCCGCTCACCTACCAGACCGCGGTTGCGTTCTTCACCGGCTGCGATCTGAAGGTCACCGCCGGCTGCCCGGCGTCGAACCACGGCGAGTACCTGTACCTCACGCCGCCGGCCACGATTCCTCCGCCCTACAACACCGCGAACGCGATCAAGGAGATCCTCACCCACGAGTGCTCCCACCTGATCCACTTCAACCGGAAGGTGATGCGCAACAACCTCGGCAGCTGGAGAGACAGCTCGTACCTGATCGAAGGCATCGGCGGCTTCGCCCAGGACGCGGTCGGGCCCCAGGCAGGAAACCTCTACGTCGCCAAGGCGGGGCTCGACGGGATCAACCAGTTCTCACTGTCGGACACGCTGCTCGACAACGTGCAGTACGACACCGCCCGCGACGGGCTGCTGCGCGGGGGCTCGTACCTCTTCGTCCGCTACCTCTACGACCGCGCCGGGGGAGATCAGCTCAACCTCGACGGGAGCGTGACCACGCGGGGTGGACCCGCGCTGTGGCGTGCGCTGCTCGACTCGCCGCTGACGGTGTCGACGGTGCTGCCGACGGCGATCGGCCACTCGAAGGCAGACCTCGCCGTCGATTTCTACACCACGCTGGCGATGAGCAACCGGGACCAGGTGATGGGCGTCGCGCCGACCAACGCCTGCTTCGCGTACCTCCCGGCGGTCACCGACCCGACATGGACGCGGCAGCGCGGGGCGAACGTCTACGCCAAGTTCAGCCTCACGATGACGGGGCCGGCGACGCAAACCGCAGCGGCGGCGGACGGCGTGCTGCGCGCGGGCGGCGTCGAGTACCTCACCATCAACGCGGTCGCCGGGAAGCCCTCGGTGGACTTGACGGTCACCGTGGACCCCGCGGCGCTCCCTCGCGTCCGCGTCGGCCGGCTTCACTGACGGACTTCCCGGTTGACATTCTTTCGATCAGGGGGCGATCTGCGCGGCGCACACAATCCCGTGTGCTGAATAACCGGGGGGATACACATGTACCGCTTCACTCGCACCATCACGCTGCAGAACGGGACCGTCGTGCCGAAGGCGATTGGGTACTCGATGGAGCTCACCAGCTACATCAACAAGACGTACAGCCTTTCGATGCAGTGCGGAATGGAGATGTTCGGCTCGAACAACATCCACTGGCAGTTCGAGATCGACAGCCTCGACAAGCTGTCGGAG